>NZ_AP018159.1 GCF_004296535.1 endosymbiont of Euscepes postfasciatus
AATATTTATAAAAAAACAAAATTTAAAATAGTGTATAATTATAATAATATGAATTTTTTTATTCTAAAAGATAAAATATATGATGCTTTAAAAAAAATAAATAATATAACATTTTTAAATAATTTAGATAATGAAAAAAATATTATTTTAAAATTAAAAAATAATATTTTATATATTATAGGAAATGACTCTGAAAATGAATTAATAATAAAAATACATTTAGAAAATAATTTTGAAGATGGTATTGTATTTATTTCTTATAAAAAATTAATTAATATTTGTAAATCAATACCAAATAAAACCGTGATTAATTTTTTAAAAGAAAAAAATTTTATAATTTTAAAGACAGATAAATCTTTATTTCACATAAAATTATATAGTTTAGATAAATTTAATTCATATTTTAATTATGATAAAAGTATATATAATATATGCATATCTAAAATTAATTTAATTTTTTTATTAAAAAGTGTTTATATATCAATAGCTAATAATGATGTTAGAAATTATTTAAACGGACTTTATTTAAATATTTATGAAAATAAAATAATATCAATTTCAACTGATAGTTATAGATTATCATTTTCTAAAATTAATTTAATAAATAATATAAATAATTATTCATTTATAATTTATAAAAAATCAGTTTTAGAAATAATTAAAATTTTTGATAACATAGAATTTTTAAATATATATATATATATATATAGCAAATTTATAACATTTTGTTCAAATAATTATAAATTTACATCTAGATTCTTAAATGATGAATTTCCAAATTGTAATGATATTATAAATAAAAACTTTATACACATTGTTAAAATAGATAAAGATTATCTTATAAATGTTATTTATAGAATTTCTTCAATATTAGAAAGTAAAAATTATTTAATAATACTTAATTTTATAAAAAATAATATTTTAATAAGTTCTATAAATTCTAACGACGAATCTGCAAAAGAAAATATAGATATTATTTATGATGGACCTAAAATACAAATAGGAATAAATTATAAATATATATTAGATATATTATTAATATTAGAACAAAAATATATTTTATTTAAATTTAATGATGATAAATCAAGTATAGAAATAAATGAAGAAAATAATTTAGATAGAAAATATATTATAATGCCTATAAGAATATAAATTTTTAAAATAATGAATAAATATAACGCTTCAAATATAAAAGTTTTAAAAGGACTAGATGCTGTAAAAAAAAGACCAGGTATGTATATAGGAAATACTGAAGATGGAACAGGATTTCATCATATGGTTTTTGAAGTAATAGATAATTCTATAGATGAATCGTTAGAAGGTTATTGTGATAATATATATATAAAAATTTACAATGATAATTCTATCTCTGTATATGATAATGGAAGAGGAATACCAGTTGATTTAAATACAGAATATAATAAATCTTCTGCAGAAATAATAATGACTATATTACATTCCGGTGGGAAATTTGATAATGAATCTTATAAAATATCAGGAGGATTACATGGTGTTGGAATATCAGTTGTAAATGCTTTATCAAGTAAATTAGAATTAATTATATATAAAAATGGTAAAATATATAAACAAATATATATAAACGGAAATCCAGAAAAAAATATTGAAGAAATAGGCAATACTGATAAAAATGGAACATTTATAAGATTTTGGCCAAATTTAGAAATTTTTACTAAAAATAATGTATTCCAATATAATATTTTATATAAAAGATTATTAGAATTATCATTTTTAAATAGTAAACTATCAATAACATTAGAAGATAAAAGAAATAATATAATACAAAATTTTAAAAATACAGAAGGATTAAAATCTTTTATAAAATTTTTAATAGAAAAAGAAAATGTATTACATCAAAATTATTGTTATATATATGAAGTAAAAAATAATATTGAAATAGAAATTATATTACAATGGGTAGATAATTTTAAAGAAACATTTTATTGTTTTACTAACAATATAAAACAAAAAGATGGAGGAACCCATTTATCAGCAGTAAAATCTTCTATAACAAAAACTATAAATTTATATATAAAAGAACAAAAAAAAAAAATAAAACATGATATTATAGGAGATGATACAAGAGAAGGATTAATATGTATAATATCTATAAAATTTCCTAATCCTAAATTTTCTTCACAAACTAAAGATAAATTAATTTCATCAGAAATAAAAAATTCTATTGAAAGTGTAGTATCTGAAAAATTCATGGATTTTCTAATAGAAAATCCTATAGATTCTAAATGTATAATAAATAAAATAATTCAATCTTTATTATCAAGAGAAGCTGCAAAAAAAGCTAAAGAAATAGTAAGAAAAAAAAATCAATTTGATTTTAATAAATTAGTTGGTAAATTGTCAGATTGTCAAGAAAAAAATCCAGCATTTTCAGAATTATATTTAGTTGAAGGAGATTCTGCTGGTGGTTCAGCTAAACAAGCTAGAAATAGAAAAAATCAAGCAGTTTTATCTTTAAAAGGAAAAATAATAAATGTAGAAAAATCTAACTTAGACAAAATTTTACTTTCTAAAGAAATATTAAATTTAATAACAGTAATGGGATGTGGAATTGAAAAACATAATTTTAATATAAATAAATTAAGATATCAAAAAATAATAATAATGACTGATGCTGATGTTGATGGATCACATATAAGAACATTATTATTAACATTTTTCTATAGATTTTTGCCAGAAATAATAAAAAAAGGTTTTTTATATATAGCTCAACCTCCATTATATAAAATAATAAAAAATAAAAAAGAAAAATATTTAAAAAATTATAATGAATTAATAAAATTTAAAATAAAATTTATAATAGAAAATTTTTATAAGTATATGTATATAGATAAAAAATATTACTTAAATTTAGAAGATATACTATATGATTATATAAATATAAAAAATATAATGTTAAGTTTAGAAAACAAAATACCATATAATTTTTTATCTTTTTTAACAATATATGAAATATTTGATTTAGATAAAATAAATGATTTTAATTATTTTAATCAATATATAAATAATATTTTTGTAAAATTTAATGAAATTAATAATAATTTATATAAATTTGAAATAAATAATTTAAGTAAAAATAATTTTTTATTAATTATAAAAGAATTAAAAAATGGTATATATATAAATTATTTTATTAAAAATATTTTTTTTAATAGTATTGATTATATAAAAATATCAAAATTTAATGTTAAAATTAATTATTTTATTAAATTAATAAAAAATAATAATTTTATTAATTTTTATAATATTATAGATTTATTATTAGAAGATTCTATAAAAAATATGATTATACATAGATATAAAGGATTAGGAGAAATGAATCCTATACAATTATGGGATACTACAATGAATCCTAATAATAGAAATTTATTAAAAATTATAATTAATAATGATGATGAATCTAATAGTTTATTTAATATACTTATGGGAGAATCTGTAGATTTAAGAAAAAAATTTATAGAAGATTATTCAAATCAAGTTGAAAATTTAGATATATAAAAAAAATTAAAATTATATTTCTTTATATCTAGTTGATGGAAATAATATTACATCTTTTATATTATTAATATTTGCTAATATCATTATAAGTCTATCTATTCCTATACCAATACCAGATGTTGGCGGTAAACCATATTTTAAAGCATCTATATAATTTTTATCAAAACTTTTATTTTTTTTAAATTTATTTTGTTTTTTAAATCTTAAAATCTGATCTTTAAAATTGTTTAATTCTGAAAATCCATTTGCTATTTCTAATCCATTTATAAATAATTCAAATCTATCTGCAATATCTTTATTTTTAATATTTCTTTTTGATAATGGAGAAATTTCTATAGGATAATTTATAATAAATGTAGGATATATTAATTTATTTTCCACAGTTTTTTTAAAAATTTCATAACGTAATTTTAATAAAGATATATTGTTTTCTATATTAATTTCTATAGATTTTGCATAATTATAACAACTTTTATAATCATCAATATTAAGATTTTTATTAAATTTTATTAAAGATTCTTCTATAGACATTATATTAAAATCTTTTAATAAATCTATATTTATATTATTAATTTTTAATATAGAACTCTTAAAAATTTTTAAATATATATTTCTTATTAAATTTTGTATAAATGTAATTAAATATTTATAATTTTTATAAGATATATATAGTTCTAACATAGTAAATTCGGGATTATGTTTATGAGAAATTCCTTCATTTCTAAAATTTTTTCCTATTTCAAAAATTTTATTAAATCCACCAACTATTAACTTTTTCAAATATAATTCTGGAGATATTCTTAAATAATAATTTTTATTAAATATATCTAATTTAGTTTTAAAAGAATTAGCTTCTGCTCCTCCTATCAATGATTGTAATATAGGAGTTTCAACTTCTATAAAATGTTTTTTAAATAAAAAATTTCTAATTTCTAATATTATCTTAGACCTAATTAAAAATATATCTTTAGATTTATTATTTACTATTAAATCTAAATATCTTTTTTTATATTTATAATTTTCTTTTATAGATAAATTACTTTTTACATATAATTTATTAAAACAGTTTACTAATATATTTATTTTATTACAATTAATTGTTAATTCATTAACATTAGTTTTAAATAAATATCCTTTAATTTTTAATATAGATCCAATATTAATTTTTTTTAATTTTATATTTTTTAATAAAAAATTATAAGAAAAATATATTTGTATAGAATTGAATATATCTTGTATTGTAAAAAACATAACTTTTCCTATAATTCTTTTATACATTAATCTTCCATAAGTTATAACATTTATTTTATTAGAATTAAAATAATCTTTATTAAAATATTTATATTTTTTTATTATATTTTCTATATACATTTTTTAAATTATTAATGTTTTTTTAAAATTTATTAAAAAAAATATTTTTTTTTAAATATTTAATTTTAAACTTTTTTCAACAAAAATTTCTATATTTCCATTTAATATATATTTAACATTTTTAGTTGTTATTCCAGTTTTTAAATCTTTTATTATAGAATTATCAAATATATAAAATCTTTTATAATCACCTGACCAACTTATATTAGATTTTAAATTATATAAAAATTTTTTATTATTTTCTATATTATTAATATTTATTTTATTTAATTTATATTTTAATTTATTAAAAGCTATATTTTTATTTTTATTTTGCGATTTAGTATCTTGAGATTTAGAAATAATTCCAGTAGGAATATGTTTTAAAATAACACTAGATTTAGTTTTATTAATATGTTGTCCGCCATGACCAGAAGATTTACAAAAACTTATTTTTATATCTTTATAATCAATATTATCTATTTTTTCATAATTAAAAGCATTTTTTTTATAAATATCAACAGATCCAAAAGAAGTATGTCTTTTCCAAAAATTAAAAGGACTTTTTCTTATTAATTTATGAATACCTTTTTCTGTTTTAAATAATCCATATGAATACATTCCATCTATTTCTAATATTATATTTTTATTTTTATTACTTTCTAATGAAAAAGATGATTTTATATTAACATTTAATTTATTTAAATTAGCCCATTTTATATACATTTTAGATAAAATTACTATCCAATTTCTAGAATCTATACCTCCTGATCCAGATTGTATATGAACAATACAAGAATTTTCATCATCTTTTTTAAAAAAATGTTCAAACATAAATTAAAAAAAATTATTTTTTTTCTAAAAGTAAATTATTTATAAAATTATTATCAGATATATCTAAATATAAATTAATATATCTATGTTTTTTATCAAAATCTATAATTCTAAATATATATTTTTTATTATAAATAAGAAAATTATTATTTAAATTAGAATAATTTATTATTTTCCCTAATATATAATCATTTATTTTAACAAAATTTTTATTTTCTAATATAGTTCCATATATCATATTTTTCTTTAAATTTTCATGATAAAAAATATCAAATGGATCTTTATACATTTGTTTTATACCAAGAGAAATTCTAAATTTATTTAAATCTATTTGTAATATTATAGATTCTATTTGAGTATTTTTACTATATTTTGATAAATCTTTTTTTGGATCTAGTAACCATGAAATATCAGTAATATGTATTAATCCGTCTATATCATTTGATAATTCTACAAATATTCCAAATTCTGTTATAGATTTTACATTACCTTGAATTTTATCTCCTATCTTATACTTATTATTAAATGATATCCAAGGATTATCTTTACATTGTTTTAATCCTAAAGAAATTCTTCTACTATCTATATTTATATCAAGTATCATAATTTCTATAATATCATTAATTTTTACTATTTTTGAAGGATTAATATTTTTATATTTCCAATCTATTTCTGAAATATGAACTAATCCTTCTATTCCATCTTCAATTTCAACAAAAAAGCCATAATCAGTTAAATTTGTAACTCTTCCTTCTAATTTAGTATATTTAGGATATTTTTCTAAAATTTTTAACCAAGGATCATCTGATAATTGTTTTAATCCTAAAGAAATTTTAGATGATTCTACATCAAAATTAATTATTTTAACATCTATTTCATCTCCTAAATTAACAATTTCTGATGGATGTTTTATTCTTTTCCAAGTTATATCTGTTATATGTAATAATCCATCAACAAAGCCTAAATCTATAAAAGCTCCATAATCAGTTATATTTTTTACAACCCCTTTTACTATATCATTAACTTTTAAATTATTTAAAAATTCTTCTTTATTTTTTGCATTATCAAATTTTATTATAGCTTTTCTAGATAAAATTATATTATTATTTTTTTTATCTAATTTTATTATTTTTAATTCTAAATTTTCCCCTTCTACGTTTGTAGAGTTCATTAACTTAAAATCAACTAAAGATCCTGGTAAAAAAGCTCTTATATTTTCTACTAAAATTATAAAACCTCCTTTTACTTTTTCTATTATTTTCCCTACTATTATTGAATCTTCTTTAAAAATTTTATTTAATTTTTCCCATGAATTAAATATTTTAGCCTTTTTTCTAGATAATATTGTTTTTCCATATCCATTTTCTATTGAATCCAAATACACTTCAACCACATCTCCTAAATTAACTTCTAATGAATTATTTTCATCTATAAATTCTTCAATTGGTATATAAGATTCTGATTTTAATCCAGAATCTACTATAATAAAATTTTTTTCTATAGAAATTACTGTCCCTTTTAAAATTTTTTTATAGTTATTAATTTTTAATTTAGAAAAATTTTCAAAAATTTTTGAAAAAGTTTTTATCATAAAAAAATATTTATTTATTAAAATTAAATTACTAATTTTATTATAACATTAATATATATTAAAAATCTTTTACTTTTTTTTTTAAAAAAATTAATTTACAATTATTTTATTTAAAAGTTTAAAATAATTAGGAAAACTTTTATTTACACAATTTGGATTATTTATAATTATTTTTACATTAAATAATGGGATTAAAGAAAAACACATAGCTATTCTATGATCGTTATATGTATCTATAATTGCTGGTTTAAATTTATTTGGAGGGGTTATTGATATATAATCATTTCCCTCTTTAATATTAGCGCCTATTTTTCTTAATTCATTAGCCATAGCCTGAATTCTATCTGTTTCTTTAACTCTCCAATTATATATATTTTTTATAACAGATTTATCATTTGAACATAAACAAACAATAGCTAATGTCATAGCAGAATCTGGTATATTATTAGCATCTATATCTATAGATTTTAAATAATTAAAATTATTTTTACTATTTATAAATTTTTTATTAATAGTTATATTTGCTCCAATTTTTTTTAATATTTTTACAAATTTTATATCACCTTGAATACTATTTTTTCCAATACCAATAATATTTACATTATTATTATGTTTTATAGCTCCTCCTGCTACAAAATAAGAAGCGCTTGATGCATCACTTTCTATTTTATATATTTTTGGAGAAATATATTTTTGATTACCTTTAATATAAATTTTTTTATAATTATAATTAACAATTTCTATACCAAAATCTTTCATCATTTTAATAGTTATATCTATATAAGATTTTGAAACTAAATTATTTATAATTTCTATATTAGTATCATTTTTTAAAATCGGAGAAATCATTAATATAGAACTTAGAAATTGACTAGATATAGAACCATTTATAAATAAATTTCCTCCATTATATCCTCCAAGAATTTGTAATGGAGGAAATCCATTTTTTTCTAAATAATTTATAGTCGCGCCTCCATTTCTTAATATATCAACTAAATGATTAATAGGTCTATTTTTCATTCTATTATCTCCAGTCAATATTATATTAATATTTTTATATATTGATAAATATGATAAAATAAATCTCATAACTGTTCCAGCATTTCCTGTATATAATATTTTTTTTTCTTTTAAAAATAATTTTTTAGAAGAATTAATAATTGCAATATCTTCATTATTAAAATTTATATTTACTTTTAATTTTTTTAATATTGATATCATATAATTTACATCATCGCATTTTAATATATTAATTAATTTAGTAGAATGATCATAACATAAGGATGATAATAATAATGCTCTATTTGATATACTTTTTGATCCTGGTATATAGACATCTCCTATTAAATTTTTAATAGGATTTATAACTAATTTTTTTTCTTCTTTCATAAAATCTATAAAATTAAGTTTATATAATATATAATATATATATATTATATAATATATATACTTTCTTTACATTAAATATTTATTAATAATATTTTTTTAAAACTTCTGGTATATCAAAATCCAAATTCTTGTTTTGATAATTTTCTATTATAGCTGCTAAAATTCTACTAACAGCTAATCCAGAACCATTTATTATATGTGTTAATAAAATATTATTATTTTTATCTCTATACCTTGATAAAATTCTTCTAGATTGAAAATCCAAAGTATTAGAACATGAAGATACTTCAATATATTTATTTTTGTATGGAAACCAAACTTCTAAATCATAAGTTTTATATGATGTAAACGGTAATTCATTAGAAGATAATAAAATCTTTCTATAATGTAAATTTAATAATTTTAATATAATTTCAGAATCATTAGTTAATTCTTCCAAATGTTTTTTAGAACTATTTTGATCTACTATTCTTATAAGTTCTACTTTATCAAATTGATTTAATTTTATTAAACCACAATTATTTTTACCATAAGAATTAAATTCTGTTCTAAAACAAGGAGTATATGAAACATATTTTATAGGAATTTGCTTTTCTGATAAAATTTTATTTCTAAATAAATTGATTAAAGGAACTTCAGATGTTGGTATTAAATAATAATTATTTGAATTATATATTATATTAAAAGAATCATTAATAAATTTAGGAAATTGACCAGAACCGTACATTGATTCCTTATTAACAATTAATGGTACATATATTTCTTCATAAAAATGTTTATTTATATGAATATCCAACATAAATTGTATAATAGATCTATTTAATTTTGCTATTTTATTTTTCATAATAACAAATTTTGACCCAGATATATTAGATGATAATTTAAAATCCATACAATCTAATTTTTTCCCTATTGAGATATAACTACTTATTTTAAAATCAAATGTTTTTTTATTTCCCCATTTATAAATAACTATATTTTTATTACTATTACCTATTGGTATACTATTATCATCAAATATATTTGGTATAGTATATAAATAGTTTTTAATTTCTACTTTAATTAAATTTAAATCTGATTTTAATTTATTAATTTTTTTTCTTATATTTTTAAAATTTAAATTATTAATATAATTCTTTTTACTTTTTTTTAATTTAAAATTATTTGAAAATTGATTTGATTTAAATCTTAAATTTTCTAATTTATTTTGTATACTTTTTCTTATATTATCTTTAGAAATTATAAAATCTATATCAATAATAAAATTTCTTTTTTTTAAATTATTTAAAACAAAATTTAAATTTTGTTTAATAAATTTTATACTTATCATGTTTTTATTCTAAATTATTTTACATTCTCTAACAATATAAATAAAATTTTTTAATTATTTTTTTAAAACATTTTATTTAATATTTTATATAATATTTAATAAATTATTTTTTAATTATTTAAATTTATATTAATATATAATAAATTAAATTAAAATATTTTTTTTAATAAAAATAAATAATAAAAAAATTTGATAAAAAAAGACAAAATATGATAATAAATAAAAAATTTATAGAAATGAAAGGTAAAATAATTAATACATTACCAAATACAAATTTTAAAGTAGAATTAGAAAATGGAAATATAATAATAGCTCATATATCTGGAAAAATTAGAAAAAATTATATAAAAATATTAAATGGAGACAATGTTATAGTACAAATAAGTCCTTATGATATTAGTAAAGGAAGAATAATATTTAGGAATAAATAAATATATAAAATAATATGAATATAAAAATAGAATATTGTAAAAAAAAAATAAATTATAAAAAAATCAATAATTTAATAAAAAAAATAAAATATATTAATCCTAATTACTTTGATATATATATACAATACAATAATACAAGTAAAATAACATTAGAAAATAATAATATAAAAAATTTTTATTTTAAAGAATTTAATGGAATTAATTGTAGATATATAAAAAATAAATTTATATATTCTATATCATCAAACAATATAGATTTAGATTTTATAAAAAATAATATAATAAATTGTAATAATTTTTTATATAATAAAAAAAATAAATTATATATAAAAAATAATTATTTATATGAATATAATAAATCTTTTAATAAAAATAGTAATATTAATAATCAATATTACATATATATAATAAAAAAAATACATAAATATATAAAAAAATATAATAATAATATAGAAAATATAAAAATTGATTTAATTAATTCTAAAGATAAAATATTAATAATAAATAATAATAAATACATTACAGATACAAGACCATTAATTATATTAAAGATATTAATAGAAATAAATATAAATAAAAAAAAATCTATAGGATTTTCTAGTATAGGATTAAGATCTAATATTTATGACATAGAAAATATAATACCAAATAAAAATATAACTTATATAAATAAATGTATAAATGATTCATTTGAAATGGCTATATCAAATTTATATGCAAAAGACGCTCCTTCCGGAAGATTTCCTATAGTTTTATCATCTGGATGTCCTGGAGTTCTATTACATGAAGCTATTGGTCATGCATTAGAAGCTGACTTTTTAAATGACAAAACATCTATTTTTCATAATAAATTAAATGAAAAAGTTACTTCTAAAATATGTACTATAGTAGATAATGGAAATTTTAAAAAATTAAATGGATATATAAATATAGATGATGAAGGTAACATTGGAAAATTAAATATATTAATAAAAAATGGAATATTAAAAAAATTTATGTCAGATATATATAATTCCATGTTAATGAATATAGAAATAACTGGTAATGGAAGAAGAGAATCATATAAAAATAATATTATACCTAGAATGACTAATACTTATTTATTACCAGGTAATAGCAATCCAAATGAAATAATTAATACAATAGATTATGGAATATATGCAAAAAATTTTACAGATGGACAAGTAGATATATCATCTGGTAATTTTACATTTTCAACATCTTTGGCGTTTTTAATTAAAAATGGAAAAATATCACATCCATTAAAAAGAATAACTTTAATAGGAAACAATATAGATATAATGAATAAAATATCTATGATTGGATCTGATTTTGAAATGGATTTAGGATCAAGTTTTTGTGTAAAAGATAATCAATATATTCCAGTAAGTGTTGGGCAACCAACAATTAAAATAGATAAAATTACAGTAGGAGGAACAAAATAAAAAATGTATACTTTAAATAGTCATAATTCTATAATGAAAAATGAAGTTATAAAATATTTAAATATTATAAATAATGGAATTTATATAGATGGAACTTTTGGATCAGGCGGACATTCTTTAATTATATTAGAAAAATTAAGTACAAATAGTAAATTATTTGTTTTTGATAAAGATATAAATTCTATAAATATTGCAAAATTAATAAAAGATAGTAGATTTTTTTACAAACATTCTTCATTTACAGAAATTAAAAATTTTTTAAATAAAAAAAAACTTTTAGGAAAAGTGAATGGAATAATAATAGATTTAGGAATTTCAAAAGATCAAATTTTTAATAGTAAAAGAGGTTTTACATTTTTAAAAAATGAAATATTAGATATGAGGATGGATAACACTATTGGTATTCCTGCTTTTTTATGGTTGAAAAAAGCTTCAATAAAAGATATAAATAAAGTTTTTAATAAATTTGGAGAAGAATATAAATATTCAAAACAAATATCAGAATATATATATAATTATAATAAACATAATACAATTAAATATACATTTGAATTAATAAAAATAATTAATTTATTTCATAAAAAAAAATATAAAAGAATAAATAATGTTACAAAATATTTTCAAGCCATAAGAATTTTTATTAATAATGAATTATATAATATAAAAAAATTATTATCAGATATAGTTGATATATTAGATATAAATGGAAGATTAATAATAATAAGTTTTAATTCATTAGAAACTAAAATAATAAAAAATTTTTTTAATATTAAAAATTATAATATAAATAATATACCATTACATTATAAAGATAAAAGAAATTTTATTAATATAAAAAATAATTTATACATGAAAAAAATAATTAAATTAAAACCAAACAAAGAAGAAATAATTAAAAATAAAAGTTCTAGAAGTGCGATAATGACAATATTTGAAAAAAAAATGATTTTACTAAAATAATAATTATTATGAATGTAAACTTTTTATTAAAACCTTGGATATACAAGAATTTACCAAATATTAATATTTTAGGATTAGAAGAAAATAGTAAAAAAATTAAATATATGTATTTATTTTTTTCTTTAATAGGATATCATAATGATGGTAGAAAATTTATTATAGAATCTATTAAAAATGGAGCATCTTGTGTATTAATAGATACAAATTTAGTAAATAATCATAATGATATAATTTTTTTTAATAAAACTTTATTAATTTTTTTTTATAATTTAAAAAAATATGTATCATATATATCTGGAAGATTTTATAATGATCCATCTAAAAATATAAATTTTATAGGAATAACTGGTACAAATGGAAAAACAACAGTAAGTAATTTAATATTTCAATGGATAAAATTATTAAATAATAAAAGCGCTATTATGGGTACATTAGGAAATGGTTTTTTAATTAATAAAATTAAAAAATCTAATAACACAACTTTATCAGCATTAGAAATTCAAAAAAAAATACATTATTATAAATCTATTGGTATAAAAAATATAATTTCAGAAATATCATCTCATGGAATATATCAAAATAGAATAAAATCAATATATTTTAAATTAGGAATTATAACTAACATAACTCATGATCATTTAGATTTTCATAAAAACTTTTATAATTATAAAAAATGTAAATTATCATTTTTGACTAATCATAAAATATCTAATTCAATAATAAATACTAATGATATAATATGTAAAAAAAATTTTTATTTATTTAAAAATGCATCTAGTGTATCAATAAAAAAAAAAAATATAATTTTTAATTCTAATGGTTGGATTTATATAGAAAATATTTTTTTTTCAAAAAAAAAAACATTAGTATATTTTAGATCAAATTTTGGAAGAAATAAGTTATTAGTAAATTTTATAGGAAATTTTAATATAACTAATTTATTATTAGCATTTATATCTATGTTAAAATTAGGATATTCATTAATAGATTTAATAAAAACTAGTAATTTGCTTAAACTACCAATAGGAAGAATGGAAATTAAAAACATTAAAAAATATAATAAAAAAATAATAATAGATTATGCTCATTCACCAGATTCTATGAAAAAAACTTTACAAAATATAAAAAATATATATCATAAAAACATATGGACTGTTTTTGGTTGTAGTGGAAATAAAGATAAAAAAAAAAGAAAAATTATGGGAAATATATCTAGTAAATATTCTTATAAAACTATTATAACAAATGATAATCCTAAAAATGAAAATCAATATAAGATAGTAAATAATATAATAGAAAATATATATAAAAAAAATAATTTTTATATAAAATTAAATAGAAAAAAAGCTATACATTATGCAATTAATAATTCACAAAAAGATAGCATAATAATTATATTTGGTAAAGGTCATGAAGATTATCAAATTATAAAAAATAAAAAAATAAATTATTCTGATATTCATTTTATAAATAAAATAATAAAAATAAGTGATAAAATCTAATCTAATAGAAATATCAAAATTTATAAATGGTAAAATAAAAAAATATAATAAAAATTTAACAGTAAATAATATCTCTATAAATTCTAAAAATATAAATAAAAATTGTATATTTTTAGCATTTAAAGGGGAAAAATATAATGCTCATGATTTTGTTTATGAATCATTTAAAAATGGTGCTATTGCAATAATAGTAGAAAAAATATTTTTTGATATTAATATACCACAAATAATAGTTAAAAATACTAATATAGCATTTTTTAAAATAGCTAAACTAAATAGAATAAAATCTAAATCATATTTTATTGTTATTACTGGATCTTGTGGCAAGACAACAGTAAAAGAAATGGTTTCTAATATAATAAAATTATCTAATATAAATTTTACTTATACAAAATATAATAATAATAATATAATAGGTGTTTCATTAACAATTATAGATTTAAAAATTAATGATAAATTTGTAATTATAGAATTAGGAATGGATAAATTAGGACAAATATTTAAATCAGTTAAAATAATTAAACCAAATTTAATTTTTATAAATAATGTATTTTTAAATCATATTAAAAATTTAAAATTTTATGAAAATGTAATAAAATCTAAAGGAGAAATTTTTTACGGATCAAATAATAATACTAAAATAATTATTAATTATAATAGTAATTATTGGAATGAATGGAAATCATATTTTATTAATATAAATAAAGTTCCAATATATTTTTCATTAAATAACTGTAAAACAGATTTTTATGCTTCTAAAATAAATTTACTAAAATTTAAATCAATATTTAATATTAATATATATAATAAAAAAATCAAAATTAAATTAAAATTACCAGGTTTGCATAATATTTCTAATTCAATAGCAGCTTCATCTATAGCTTTTATAATAGGAATAAAAATAAAATATATTATTAAAGGTCTAAATAATTTTTACAATATAAAACAAAGATTATATCCAATTTATTTAAACAAAAATAAAATTATAATAAATGATACTTATAATTCTAGTATAAATTCATCTATAGAATCTATAAATATTTTAAATAGATTAAAAGGTTATAAATTATTAATTATAGGAGATATGTTAGAATTAGGAAAATTAAATAAAAGATCACATTACTTTTTAAGTAAGGTTATAAACAGTTTAAACATAAATTATATTATAAGTTATGGAAAATATTCAAAGTATATAACTAATAATATAAAAAATGGAATTCATATTAAAAATATTAAATCTTTAATTAATATAATAAATAAAAATATAGAAAAGCATAGAAAAATTAATGTTTTATTTAAATCATCTAGAAATGTTGGATTAAGTAATATATTAAATATTTTTTTAAAAAAACAAACAATTAAAAATTTTTTATGTTAATAAACATTTTTTTTGTATTAAAAAATATTAAATGTTTTTTATTATCATTTTTAATATCTATATTTTTTGGATATATATATTTATATATATCTAAAAATAATTTTAACTATATTCAAAAATCTAAAAATATTAATAATATTTTAGACAAAAATATACCAACTTTTGGAGGAGTATATATTATATTATCAATAATAATTTCAATTTTAATTACATTAGAAATAAATTATCTTTCTTTATTAATAATAATTTCATTATTTTTTTATGGAATATTAGGATTTATAGATGATTTTATTAAAACATATAAATATACTAATAAAAACGGATTATCAAAAAAATATAAATTTTTTTTTCAAACTATTATAACAATAATAATTCTTTTTTATTTATATATGAATAAAAAAGAATTTAATTATACAATATTACCATTTTTTGGTATATATAATATATATAATAATATATATATATATTATATATTTTTATATATTATAATTATCAGTACTTCAAACGCTATTAATATAACTGATGGTATTGATGGATTATGTATAAAGAATATAATATATATATTATGCTTTTTTATATTTTCATCATATATAAATATTAAATTTTATAATTTTTTATATATAGATAATATTATAAATATAAATTTAATATTTCTTGGTTCTTGTTTATCATTTTTATGGTTTAATTGTTATCCTGCACAAATATTTCTTGGAGATACTGGATCTTTATCATTAGGATCATCTATTAGCATTATATCTATTTTATTAAATAAAGAATTTTTTTTATTAATTAATGGTATTATATTTGTATTGGAAACAGTTTCAGTTATTATTCAAATCATATTTTTTAATTTTTTTTTAAAAAAAAAAATATTTCTTATGAGTCCATTACATCACCATTATCAATTAAAAAAAATTAATGATTGTAAAATAGTAGAAAGATTGTCAATAATATCAATAATATTTAATATAATTGCATTATTAAGTATAATTATAATTTAAATATTTAAAAAAAATTTTAAAAAAAAATATATGAAAAAAATTTTAATTATAGGATTAGGTAAAACTGGAATATCATGTATTAAATATTTTATATTAAAAAAATATTATATTTATTTAATAGATAATAATTTAAATTATAATAAAAATATTTTAAAAAAATTTTTAAATTACAATAATATTAAATTATATATAGGTTTTAATAAAATATCTTGGATACTTCAATCTAAATTAATAATTTTAAGTCCTGGTATAAGTTTAAATTTTGTAGAATTAGATATGATTAAACTTTATAATATCAAAATAATTAGTGATATAGAAATATTTTTAAATAAAAAAAAAAATAAGAAAATAATTGCTATTACTGGATCTAATGGAAAAAGTACAGTATTAAATATTGTATATAATATAATTAAAAAAAGTAATCTAAATGTCTCTATAGGAGGAAATATAGGAATTCCAGTACTAGATATAATAAATGAAGAATCAGATATATATATATTAGAATTATCAAGTTTTCAATTAGAAATAATTAATAATAGTAGTTTTTATATTTCTATAATATTAAATATTACAAATAATCATATTGACAAACATATTAATTTTGAAAATTATAAATTAAATAAATTAAAAATTTTTAATAATTCAGAAAATTGTATATTTAATAATAATGATTCTAATACATTTCCAAAAAATAGAAATATTAATTCAAAATACATTACTTTTGGAAGTTTTAATTCTAATTATTCATTATTTTATGATAAAAATAATTTTTATTTATATAAAAGAAATATTAAATTTATAAATTGTAATAAATTAAAAATAAAATCAAAACATTTTTATTTAAATGTTCTGGCTTCATTAGCTATAACTGATTTGATTCAAAATGTAACAAGTAAAAATCAAATTGATATTATAAAAAATTTTAGTACTCTAAAACATAGATTAGAAACATTTTATTTTAAAAATATAAGATTTATAAATGATTCTAAATCAACAAATTCATATAGTACTATATCTGCTATAAATTCTATTAGTAAATTTAATTATATACATCTAATATTAGGAGGATATGATAAATTGAATGATTTTACTATATTATCTAATTTTATAAAATATAAAAATATTGTTTTATATATATATGGTGTAGACAAATATAAAATATCCAAATATTTTAATAACTTATTATGTATTAAAAATAATTTAAAATCTTTAATAAAAATAATAAAATATAATTTATATAAAAATGATGTAATATTATTTTCTCCATCATGTTCTAGTAAAGATCAATATAAATCATTTGAAAACAGAGGAAATAAATTTATAAAATATATTAATGAAATAATAATAAAAAAATGAACAAGAAAATAATAATAGTATCTGGTGGTACTGCAGGTCATATAATACCTTCCATAATAATAGGAAAAGAATTAGAAAAAAAAAAATGGAATGTTTATTGGGCAACTATAAAAGAAAATTTATTTATTTTTATTAATTATAAAATACCTTTATATAAAATATTAATTATAAATTGTATAAATTTTAGAAAAATAAATTTATTTAAAAAAATATTATTTTCTTTTTTATTATTTAAAATAATAATTGAATCACTAATTATTATAAATAAAATAAAACCTAATTTAATATTAGGAATGGGAAATTATATATCTTTTTATTTTTGTATATCATCTAAAATTTTAAATATTCCTATTATAATACATGAACAAAATTTTATATTAGGATTATCTAATAAAATATTATTATTTTTTTCAAAAAAAGTATTATCTGGATTTAAAATTAAAAAAATAAATAAAAAAATAATATTTACAGGAAATCCTATAAGAAAATCTATATTAAATATTAAAAATATATATTTAAATATAAATAAAAAAAAAGGCCCTATTAATATATTAATTTTAGGTGGTAGTCAAGGATCTAATTTTATAAATGAATTAATTATTGATTTATTAATTAAGTTTAAATTAAATATAAAAATATGGCATCAAACAGGAGATAAAAATTTTATTTATTTTATATCAAAATATAAAAAACTAAATTTAACAAATTATTTATATAAAATAAATGGATTTATATATAATATAAATAAAGCTTTTTTATGGTCAGACATTGTAATTAGTAGATCAGGTGCTTCTATAGTAAATGAAATATCTTATATAGGATTACCTTCAATTTTTATACCATATCCAACTAATGATAATCATCAATATTTTAATGCTATATATTTAAAAAATAAAAAAATATCTAAAATAATAATACAATCTGAATGTACAGTTAATAAATTATATAAATATTTATTTAATATAAATAGGAAAATATTATTTAATATGTCGTATAATTATAATATGAATTATTTAAAAAATAATAACTGTAATCCTAATGATTTAATAATTAGTGAAATAATAAATTATGATAAATAATAAAAAAATACATATTATAGGAGTAGGAGGAATATGTATGAGTGGAATTGCTAAATTTTTTTTAGAAAAAAATTTTTTTGTAAGCGGCTCTGATTTAAAAAAGAATGAATTAATAGAAAAATTAGAAAAATTTTATAAATTTAAATTTTATTTAAATCATAATAAATATAATATAAAAAAAGATTTACATTTTATTACTTATTCTAGTTCTATAAAAAAAAATAATGTAGAAATTAAAGAAGCAAAAAAATACAATATACCAATTATAAAAAGAGGAAATATACTAAATACCATAACTAGTAATTATAAAAATATTATTTCTATTATAGGAACTCATGGGAAAACAACAACAACATCTATATTAGTTAATATTTTTATGTATAATAATATAAATCCTGGGTTTATAAATGGAGGAATAATGAAAAATTTAGAAATTAATTCTAATATAGGAAATAAAAATTATTTTATAATAGAATCAGATGAAAGTGATTTAAGCTTTTTAAAATTAAATTCAAATATAACTATATTAACTAGTATAGATGATGATCACATGAATTCTTATAATAATAATATAGAAAATTTAAAAAATTCATTTATAAAATTTATTAATAAATCTAGTAATAGAATAATAATACTATGTAATGATGATAATAATATTAATTCAATAATTAATAAAATTAAAAATAAAAAAATATATACTTATGGATTTAATAAATTTTCTGATTTTATAATAGAAAATTATAAACAATATTTTAATTATATTAAATTTAAAATAATAAATAAAAAAAATAATTTAAATGTTAATATAATTATAAAAAATTTATTAGGAAAACATAATGCTTTAAATGCAGTAGCATCATTTATAATTTCTTATATTAAAAATATGAATATAAAAAAAACAATTAAATCTTTATATAATTTTAAAGGTGTTAAAAATAGAATGGATTTAATGGGTAAATTTAATGTTATAAATTATAAAAATGAAATAAAAAAAAATATAACTATAATTAATGATTATGGACATCATTATAATGAAATATATCAATCTTATATTACATGTAAAAATATTAATAATATTAATAATGTTATTATGATATTTCAACCACATAGATTCTCTAGAATATTTAATCTATTTAAAAAATTTATTGAAATTTTATTTAAAGTGGATATTATAATTTTAACTAAAATTTTTTCAGCAAATGAAGTTAATTATAATAATATTACAAGTAATAAAATATTTAATGAATTAAAAAAAATAAATAGAAAAAATATTTTTATATGTAAAAAAAATGATTTTATAATAAAAATTTTATTAAAAATATTAAATAATAATGATGTAATTTTATTCCAAGGAGCTGGTGATATACATAAAATCTTCAAAGAAATAATAAATAATAATAATAAATTTATAAAAATTTAATTATGATAAAAGCATATATTAAAAAAATATTATTAAATTTAGATGATTATTTTAAAAATAAAAATTTAAATAGATATTATGAAGTGATAAAAGATATAAATAATTTTGAAAAAAAAATGAATAATTTTTCTAGTAAAGATTTTTTAGACAAAACTATAGAATTTAAAAAAAGATTAAAATTTAATAATGATATTAATAAATTATTACCAGAAGCATTTGCTTTAGTAAAAGTAGCTTGTAATAAAATTTTTAATATAAATTTATTTGATACGCAATTAATAGGATCTATAATATTACATGAAGGAAAAATAGCAGAAATGATGACAGGTGAAGGAAAAACGATATCTATTATATTATCAGCATATTTAAATTCTTTAAATAGTAATGTTCATATAGTAACAATGAATGATTATTTAGCTAAAAGAGATTCAGAAAATAATAAAGATGTTTTTAATTTATTAGGAATGACTGTTGGAATTAACATACCAGAAATGTCAATTTATAATAAAAAAAAATCATATAAATGTAATATAGTTTATGGTACTGGAAATGAATATGTTTTTGATTATTTAAAAGATAATATGATATTTGATATAAAAGACAAAATACAATCTAAATTAGATTACGTAATTATAGATGAAATAGATTCAATATTAATAGATGAATCAAAAATACCTTTAATAATATCTGAAAACAATAATGTTAATATTGATATATATATAAAAATAAATAATTTAGTAAAATTCTTTTTATATAAAAAAAATAATAAATATTTATATATAGATATAAATTATAAAAATAAGACAATAATATTTAATGAATTAGGATATAGATTATTAGAAAAAATTATGATTAAATTATCTTTTATAAATAAAAGATATGAATTATATAAGGATAATAATTCTACTATATTAAAATACATGATTAATGCTATAAAAGTTAATATTTTTTTTAAAAAAGATATAGATTATTTAGTAATTGATAAAAATATTTTAATTATAGATGAAAATACAGGAAGAATATCTAATGATAGAAGATGGTCTAATGGAATACATCAAGCTATAGAAGCAAAAGAAAATGTTTTTATAAAAAATGAAAATAAAATTTTATCTTCTATAACATTCAACAATTATTTTAATTTATATAAAAAAATATCTGGAATAACAGGAACTGCTAGTAATGAAAAAGATGAATTTAAATATATATATAATTTGAATATAGTTTCAATACCAACAAATAAACCTGTTATAAGAAAAGATTATAATGATTTATTGTTTTTTACTGAAGATTCAAAAATAGAATACATTATAAAAGATATAAAAAAAAGATTAAAAAATTATCAACCAATATTAATAGGAACAACATCAATTAAAAAATCTGAATTATTATCATATTTTTTAAATAAAAATAATATTAAACATAAAATTTTAAACGCTAAATATCATAAATTAGAAGCTGAAATAATATCTCAAGCTGGTAAACCTAAATCAGTTACTATATCAACTAATATGGCTGGAAGAGGCACTGATATAATATTAGGAGGAAATTATAAGTATATATTAAAAAAAAATAATTATGATATAGAAAAAAAATATAAATTAAAAAATAAATTTAAATTTTTAAATAGTAAAGTTATAAATTCTGGAGGATTGCATGTAATAGGTACAGAAAGAAATGAATCTAGAAGAATAGATAATCAACTAATAGGAAGGTCTGGTAGACAAGGTGATCCTGGATCATCACAATTTTTAATTTCTATTGAAGATGATTTAATAAAAAGATTTATACCTGAAAATATAATTGAAATAATAAAAAATTCTAGCAAAAATATAGATTATATTAGTAATTCTTGGATTGATAAAATGATAAAATCAGCTCAATCAAAAATAGAAAAAAATAATTTTGAAATAAGAAAAGAATTGATATTATATGATAATATATTTAATATTCAAAGAACTACTTTATATAAAATTAGAAATAATTTATTAAATGATTATCAATTAAATAAAATATTTAATTCAATAAATGATGAAATTGTATTAAATTATATAAAAAATAATATTACATCATCTTATTCATCATCACTAGATAATTATTATAATTATAAAAAAATATTTAATTTAATAATATATGAATTAAAAGAAATATATCCATTTATTTTAGAAATAAAAAATATTTTCTTTTTAAAAAATATTAAAAATTTAAAAGTAAATTTATTAAAATATATTACAAATTTTATTCATTATTATTATAATGAAAATTTTAATTTTAAAAAAATAAATTATATTAAAAAAATAATTTTATTAAAAGTTTTAGATTTTTTTTGGAAATATCATATAGAAGATATAGAATATTTAAAAAATAATATTTTTCTTAGAAGTTATATAAATAAAGATCCAAAAGAAGAATTTAAATTAGAATCTTTTAATAAATTTAATAATATAATAAATAACTGGAAAAAATATAGTCTGATTATAATAAATATAATTTTATATATATCTAAAAAAAATTTTTTAAAACAAAAAGAATTAATATTAAAGTTAAATAAATATGATTTTATTATAAACAATGATGAATTATTTAATTTATTAAATACTTTAAACTAAATTTTTATTATTAATTTTTAATAAAATTTTATTTAAAAATATTGATTTTATTTTTTCTTTATCATATGCATTAGCTATTAATATTTTAATCTTTAATTCTGTATAATTTATATTTATTTCTTCTATTATTAAATCAAAACTTATTATTTTTTTTTTGTTTTTAAATTTATTTAATATTGATATAATATTTTTTTTATATTCTATAAAATTTTCATTTTTTGTATAAATTTTAATTTCTAATTGAGAAAATTTTAAAAAATTTATTATACTATTATTTAAAAATTTATTATTTGGTATGGTAATTATATTTTTATCTAAAGTAATTATATCTGTAGTAAAAATTTTTATATTTTTTACAAATCCTGACATCTTATCTATTTCTATATAATCATCTTTTTTAAATAATTCTAATAATATTATTAATATTCCTGATGCCAAATTTGATAATGTATTTTTTAAACCTAATCCTATAGTTATTATTAAAGTACTAGTCATAGCTATTAATGATGATGATTTAAAACTTAAACTTTCTAAAGCTAAAGTTATTAATAATATATATAAAAAATATCTCATTAATAATATTAAAAAATTATTTACAGTTTTATCTTCTATTTTATTATCTAGCATTTTTTTTATTATTAGTAAAATGTATTGTAAAAATAATATAGAAATCATTATTATAAATATTTTAAATATATTTAAAAAAATTTTCATTTTATAATTCTATATAAATTTATCTTTTTTTAAAAAAAAAATAATTAAATAATAATAAAAAAAATATTTTATTATTTAATTATCTTTTTTTTATTCATTAATTAGTATTTTTTGGAACTTTTCAGAATCAGATATTTCTTGATATAAATTTATTGTTAATATACCATTTTTTAAAAAAACTTCTTTTATTTTAAAATTATTTCCTATATTAAAATTTAATGAAAAATTTTTACTTATTATTCCTTTATAAATATAATTACTTTCTTTATTAGAATCAATATTTTTTTTACCTTTTATATATAAAAGATTTGATTTTAATAAAACTTCTATATTTTCTTTAGAAAATCCAGGAACACTAATATTTATTTCATATTTTTCATTATCTATTTTTCTAATATCATAATTTGGATAATTAACTACTGGAATTTTACCAGTTAATTTACTAAAAAAATCATCTATTTGATTAAATCTTTCAGAAAATATATCATCTGTAAATTCAGGTATTATAGAATAGTTTTTCATAATATTTTTTAAATTAATTATTTTTTTTATAATAAATAAATTTTTTTTTATATTTTTAGTGTAAGTTTAAAGTTTAATAACATTTTCCTACTCTTGCATATAAAATATACTACCATCGGCACTATAATGTTTCACTTCTGAGTTCGGAATGGTATCAGGTGTTTCCATTACGTTATTAATATTAAAAAAAATTAAACTTACACTATTTATAATTTTACTATTTTTTTTAAAAAAAACAAAATAAAATTAAGACTCACGGGAAATTAGTATCATTTAGCTAAACATTTCACAATGCTTACACATTTGACCTATCAACGTCATAGTCTATAACGTCCCTTTAGATAAATTAAAAAAAAATTAATTTATTGGGAAGATTAATCTTGAGGTAAGTTTCCCGATTATATGCTTTCATCAGTTATCTTTTCCATACGTAGCTACTGGGCTATGCCATTGGCATGACAACCCAAACACAATAGGTATGTCCACTCCGGTCCTCTCGTACTAGGAGCAGATCCTCTCAATCTTCCAACGCCCACGGCAGATAGGGACCGAACTGTCTCACGACGTTCTAAACCCAGCTCGCGTACCACTTTAAATGGCGAACAGCCATACCCTTGGGACCTTCTTCAGCCCCAGGATGTGATGAGCCGACATCGAGGTGCCAAACACCGCCGTCGATATGAACTCTTAGGCGATATTAGCCTGTTATCCCCGGAGTACCTTTTATCCGTTGAGCGATGGCCTTACCATAAAGAACCATCGGATCACTAAGACCTGCTTTCGCATCTGTTCGAATTGTCATTCTCACAGTTAAGCTAGCTTATGCCTTTGCACTAAACTCACGATTTCTGACCGTGATTAGCTAACCTTTGTACTCCTCCGTTACTCTTTAGGAGGAGACCGCCCCAGTCAAACTACCCACCAGACATTGTCCTTAATCCGGATAACGGAAATAAGTTAGAATATTTAATATTAAAGAATGGTAATTTCACTGACGACTCCATATAAACTAGCGCCTATATATCAAAGTCTCCCATTTATTCTACACATTAATATTAATAATTCAGTATCAAGCTATAGTAAAGGTTCACGGGGTCTTTCCGTCTTGCCGCAGGTACACTGCATCTTCACAGCAATTTCAATTTCACTGAGTCTTGGGTGGAGACAGTCTGGCCATCATTACGCCATTCGTGCAGGTCGGAACTTACCCGACAAGGAATTTCGCTACCTTAGGACCGTTATAGTTACGGCCGCCGTTTACCGGGGCTTTTATTATAAGCTCATATATTTTTTTAGAAAAAAAATATAATCACAAAGTCAATTAACCTTCCGGCACTGGGCAGGCATCACACCGTATACATCCACTTACGTGTTAGCACAGTGCTGTGTTTTTAATAAACAGTTGCAGCCAGCAATTACCTTAGTCTGATTTCAGCTCAAAAAGTAAATTTTATCACTTACAATCAGAATGTCTTCTCCCGAAGTTACGACATCATTTTGCCTAGTTCCTTCACCCAAGTTCTCTCAAACGCCTTAGTATTTTCTACCTAACCACCTGTGTCGGTTTATAGTACGATTAGTTATAGTTTTAAAGTATAGAGACTTTTCTAGGAAGCATAGCATAAATTTTTCGTTATTTTCATAACTCATCATAACGCCTCAGATATAAAAAAATGCATTTTACAAATTTTCATCCTACACGTTTAAACTAAGACAACCATAACTTAGCAAACATAGCTTTCTTCGTTCTCCCATCAACTATAATTATAACTAGTACAGGAATATTAACCTGTTATCCATTAGTTACGTCTTTCGACCTCACCTTAGGATCGACTAACCCTGCCTCGATTACCGTTGGACAGGAAACCTTAGTTTTTCGGCGAACAAGTTTTTCACTTGTTTTATCGTTACTCATGTCAGCATTCGCACTTCTGATATCTCCAATTTATCTCACAATAAATCTTCACAGACTTACAGAACGCTCCTCTACCCAATTTTTAAAATTAAAAAATTGTCGTAGCTTCGGTGCATGATTTTAGCCCCGTTAAATCTTCCGCGCAGGTTGACTCTGTTAGTGAGCTGTTACGCTTTCTTTAAATGATGGCTGCTTCTAAGCCAACATCCTAACTGTCTTAGACATCCCACTTCGTTAAACACTTAATCATGACTTAAGGACCTTAACTTACGATCTGGGTTGTTTCCCTTTCCACTAAGAACGTTATCGCCCATAGTGTGTCTCCTATAAATAGTTTTTTTTAGTATTCGTAGTTTGCATTAATTTGGTAATATTTTCATATCCCTAATTAAAACAGTGCTCTACCCCTAAAAAATATTTTATAAGGCGCTACCTAAATAGCTTTCGAGGAGAACCAGCTATCTCCTGGTTTGATTGGCCTTTCACCCCTAACCACAAATCATCCGCTAATTTTTCAACATTAGTCGGTTCGGTCCTCCAATTAATTTTACTTAATTTTCAACCTGTTCATGGTTAGATCACCAGGTTTCGGGTCTATGTCTTGCAACTAAAATAGCTCTTTTAAAACTCGGTTTCCCTACGGCTCCCTTTTCAGTTAACCTTGCTACAAAACATAAGTCGCTGACCCATTATACAAAAGGTACGCAGTCACATAAAATACATATATGCTCCTACTGCTTGTACGTATATAGTTTCAGGATCTATTTCACTCCCCTAACAGGGGTTCTTTTCACCTTTCCCTCACGGTACTAGTTCACTATCGGTCAATCAGTAGTATTTAGCTTTAGAGGATGGTCCCCCTATATTCAGTCAAGATAACGTGTCTCGACCTACTTTTAATTAGAATTTAATATTTAAAATTTTAAAATACAGGACTATCACCTTTTATAGTTGATTTTTCCAAATCATTCTTATAATTTTAAATATTAAAATTATTTCTAATAAAGCTAATCCCTTTTCGCTCGCCACTACTAAGGGAATCTCAATTTTGATTTCTTTTCCTCAAATTACTAAGATGTTTCAGTTCATTTGGTTAACTTTATTAAGCTATTTATTCACTTAATAATAAGTATATATTAATATACTTGGGTTACCCCATTCGGATATTATCGGTTAATAACGCTTCTTTATCAGCTAGCCGATACTTTTCGCAGATTAGCACGTCCTTCATCGTCTCTGATTGCCAAGGCATCCACTAAATACGCTTAATTACTTAATTTTATCTTTTAATTTTACTACTTTTTTTAATTTTAATTATATTACTTTATACTACATCCCTTAGGGGATTTGAACCCCTATTATTGCCTTGAAAGAGCAATGTCCTAACCATTAGACGAAAGGGACAAAAAAAAATTTTCTTAAAATACACAAAATCATAACTTCTTTTTTATATAAAATATATATAAAAAAGAGGTGATCCAACCACAGGTTCCCCTACGGTTACCTTGTTACGACTTCACCCCAGTCATGAATTACAAGGTAATAAAAATCTTCCTTTTTTAAAAAGGTTGGATATTTTTATTTCTTTTGCCATTCACTCCCATGGTGTGACGGGCGGTGTGTACAAGGCCCGAGAACGTATTCACCGTAGCATGCTGATCTACGATTACTAGCGATTCCTACTTCATGAAGTCGAGTTGCAGACTTCAATCCGAACTTAGATATACTTTTTGAGATTTGCTTATTTTTGCAAACTTGCTTCTCTTTGTATATACCATTGTAGCACGTGTGTAGCCCTACTCATAAAGGCCATGATGACTTGACGTCGTCCTCGCCTTCCTCTAATTTACATTAGCAGTTTTTCTTGAGTTCTCATCTTTACATGTTAGCAACAAGAAATAAGGGTTGCGCTCGTTGCGGGACTTAACCCAACATTTCACAACACGAGCTGACGACAGCCATGCAGCACCTGTCTCAAAGTTCTTATAAATAAATTTATAAGCACTAAAATATCTCTACTTTATTCTTTGGATGTCAAGAGTAGGTAAGGTTTTTCGCGTTGCATCGAATTAAACCACATGCTCCACCGCTTGTGCGGGCCCCCGTCAATTCATTTGAGTTTTAACCTTGCGGTCGTACTTCCCAGGCGGTCGATTTAACGTGTTAACTACGAAAATCATGAAACAACTAATACACAATCTTCAAATCGACATAGTTTACGGCATGGACTACCAGGGTATCTAATCCTGTTTGCTACCCATGCTTTCGTGAATAAGTGTCAGTCTTCACCCAGGGGGTCGCCTTCGCCTCTGGTATTCCTTCAGATATCTACGTATTTCACCACTACACCTGAAATTCTACCCCCCTCTATGAGACTCAAGTAATACAGTTTCAAATACACTTTCTAAGTTAAGCTTAAAGATTTCATATTTGACTTATAAAACCACCCGCTCACTCTTTACGCCCAATAATTCCGATTAACGCTTGCACCCTCCGTATTACCGCGGCTGCTGGCACGGAGTTAGCCGGTGCTTCTTTTTCTGGTAATGTCAATTAATATTAGTATTATTAATATTAACTTCTTCCCTAGACGAAAGTGTTTTACAACCTAAAGGCCTTCATCACACACGCGGCATAGCTGCATCAGGGTTTCCCCCATTGTGCAATATTCCCCACTGCTGCCTTCCGTAGAAGTCTGGACCGTGTCTCAGTTCCAGTGTGGCTGTTCATCCTCTCAGACCAGCTAGAGATCATTGTCTAGGTAAGCATTTACCTTACCTACTAACTAATCTCGTCTAGGCTCATCTAATGACATAAGGTTTAATTTCTTAAATCCCCTACTTTAATCAAAAAAAAAATGATATTATGCGGTATTAGCTATCGTTTCCAATAGTTATCCCCCTTCATTAGGCAGATTCCTAGATATTACTCACCCGTTCGCCGCTCGCCATCAAATGTAAAAAACATTCATGTTGCCGCTCGACTTGCATGTGTTAAGCTTGCCGCCAGCGTTCAATCTGAGCCATGATCAAACTCTCAAAATTAACATAATATATTCTATTTAAATAAAAAATATATTTCTATATTTATATATTAAAATAAAAATATTAAGATATAATAAAAAAATTATTTAAAATTTTTTTATTATATTATAAATAGTATAGTACAATTTATATTTAATTCAACAAAAATTATGATTTTTTCATCATTTCAAAAAAATCATTATTAGTTTTTGTCATAGATAATTTATTTATTAAAAATTCCATAGATTCTATTTCATTCATTGGATACATAACTTTTCTTAATATCCACATTTTTTGAAGATCATTATAATTTATTAATAATTCCTCTTTTCTGGTACCAGATTTATTATAATCTATTGCAGGAAATATTCTTCTTTCAGATATTTTTCTTGATAAATGAAGTTCCATATTTCCAGTTCCTTTAAATTCTTCATATATTACTTCATCCATTTTAGATCCAGTATCTACTAATGCTGTAGCTATTATCGTTAAACTTCCTCCTTCTTTTGTATTTCTAGCTGAACCAAAAAATCTTTTTGGTCTATTTAAAGCATTTGAATCAATACCACCAGTTAATATTTTTCCTGATGATGGTAATATTATATTATACGCTCTTGTTAATCTAGTTATAGAATCCAATAAAATAATAACATCTTTTTTATTTTCAACTAACCTTTTAGCTCTTTCTATAATTATTTCTGCAACTTGTACATGTTTATACGCTGGTTCATCAAAAGTAGAATAAATAACATTTTTATATGATATTTTATTTTGCATCTCAGTAACTTCTTCAGGCCTTTCATCTATTAATAATATTATTAATATACAATCAGGATAATTTATAGATATACTTTTAGCAATACTTTGTAATAAAATAGTTTTACCAGCTTTAGGAGGAGCTACTATTAATCCTCTTTGACCTCTTCCTATAGGAGAAGATATATCTAATATTCTTGTAGTTAAATCTTCTATTGAACCATCACCAATTTCCATTATTAATCTAGAATTAGCATGTAATGGAGTTAAATTTTCAAATAATATTTTATTTTTATAATTTTCAAGTTTATTAAAGTTTATTTCATCTATTTTTAATAACGCAAAATATTTTTCTCCTTCTTTAGGTGGTCTTATTTTACCAGAAATAGTATCTCCTATTCTTAAATTAAATTTTCTTATTTGACTTGGAGAAACATATATATCATCTGGACCTGCTAAATATGAATTATTTATAGATCTTAAAAAACCAAATCCATCTTGTAAAATATCTAAAACACCATCTCCAAATATGTCATCTCCTTTATTAGCATAATATTTTAATATTTGGAAAATTATTTCTCTTTTATGCATTCTTGAAATATTTTCAATAGAAAATTTTTCTCCCAAATTTATTAATTCAGAAATATCTATATTTTTTAAATCCGTTAAATTCATAAAATTTATATTAATTTTAAAATTAAGAAAATATTTAAAATTTAAATTTATTTATTTAATAAAAAAAAATATTTTTTTATATTAAAAAATAAAGAAAAAATTTTAAATAAATTAAATAGAATAAATAAATTAATTAGATAATATAAAATAAAAAATAGGGATGAAGAGATTCGAACTCCTACATCCGGTTTTGGAGACCGGCAGTCTACCATTAAATTACATCCCTATCTATAAAAATAGAATAACTTTTTGGAGTTAAGCGGAATCGAACCGCTAACCTTCTGCGTGCAAAACAGATGCTCTAACCATTTGAGCTATAACCCCACAAATTTATTTAGGCTTGAACGGATTTGAACCATTGACCTCACCCTTATCAGGGGTGTGCTCTTCCATACTGAGCTACAAGCCTTCTAAAAATAAAAACATAAAAAAAAATAAAAAAATAAAATATTTTTTTATTTTTTACATCATGCCTCCCATATTATTAATACTATTAGTATTATTACCTATTTCTTGTGATTTATCATCTTTAACTATATCTGTTATCATGCATTCTGTTGTAATCATTAAACCAGCAACAGATGAAGCGTATTGTAAAGCTGATCTAGTCACTTTTGTAGGATCTAATATTCCCATAGAAATCATATCTCCATATTCTTCTGTAGAAGCATTATATCCTAAATTTCCTGATCCTAATTTAATTTTATTAGCTATTACTGAAGGTTCTTCACCAGCATTAGATACTATTTGACGTAAAGGAGCTTCCATAGCTTTTATTGCAACTTTTATACCAACATTTTGATCTTCATTATCACCAATAATATTAGATATATTATTAGCCGCTCTTATTAAAGCAACACCTCCTCCAGCAACAACACCTTCCTCTACAGCCGCTTTTGTAGCATTTAAAGCATCTTCAACTCTAGATTTTTTTTCTTTCATTTCAACTTCTGTAGCAGCTCCAACTTTTATAACAGCAACACCTCCAGATAATTTTGCTATACGTTCTTGTAATTTTTCTTTATCATAATCTGAAGTAGCTTCTTCTTTTTGTCTATTTATCTGTAATATTCTATTGTTTATTGATAATTTACTTCCAATTCCATCTATTATAGTAGTTGTATCTTTATTAACAATTACTTTTTTAGATTGTCCCATATCATTTAATTTAACTTTTTCTAAATTTAACCCAATTTCATCAGAAATTACAGTACCATTAGTTAATATAGCTATATCTTCTAACATAGCTTTTCTTCTGTCACCAAATCCAGGAGCTTTAACAGCAACTGCTCTTACTATGCCTCTCATTGTATTAACAACTAATGTTGCTAAAGCTTCTCCTTCTATATCTTCAGCTATAATTAATAAAGGTTTATTTGATTTAGCAATATTTTCCAATATAGGTAATAATTCTCTAATATTAGATATTTTTTTATCAACTAATAATACATATGGATTATCTAATTCTACTAAATTAGTTTCTGGCTTATTAACAAAATATGGAGATAAATATCCTCTATCAAATTGCATACCTTCAACAACATCTAATTCATCTTCTAAACCAGAACCTTCTTCAACAGTAATTACGCCTTCTTTACCAACTCTTTCCATTGCTTCAGAAATTAATTTACCAACATTTTCATCAGAATTTGCTGATATAGTACCAACTTGAGCTATTGATTTAGAATCAGAACATGAAACTGAAAATTTTCTTAATTCATTTACAGCTGCTAATACAGCTTTATCTATACCTCTTTTTATATCCATAGGATTCATTCCAGAAGCAACAGCTTTTAGTCCTTCATTTACTATTGATTGTGCTAATAAAGTAGCTGTTGTTGTGCCGTCTCCAGCAGCATCATTTGCTTTAGATGCAACTTCTTTTACCATTTGAGCTCCCATATTTTCAAATTTATCTTCCAATTCAATTTCTCTAGCTACTGATACGCCATCTTTTGTTATAATAGGTGATCCAAAAGATTTGTCTAAAACAACATTTCTACCTTTAGGTCCTAAAGTAACACGAACAGCATCAGCTAATATATTAACTCCACGTAACATTTTTGTTCTTGCTTCATTACCAAATTTAACTTCTTTTGCTGTCATATAAAATACCTCAATTTTTAATAAATATTTTATAAAATGTTATTTATTCAATTATTGCTAGTATATCACTTTCTGATAAAATTAATAATTCTTCACCATTAATTTTTTCAGATTTAACTCCATAACCGTCATTAAAAATAACTACATCATTTATTTTAACACTTAATGGCATAACTTTACCATTATCTAAAACTCTTCCATTACCAACTGATATAACTTTTCCTCTAGTAGATTTTCCAATAGAAGATTCTGTTAAAACTATTCCACCAGAAGATTTTGTTTCTAACTCTTCTCTTTTTAAAACAACTTTATCATATAATGGTTTAATTTTCATATAATTTTAAATTTATTATAAAATATTTTTTTTAAAAAAATTTATTTAATAAAAAATAAAATAATTTTAAAGAAATTATATTAAATAATATTAAATAATACAATAATAAATATTGTTGTAATAAATAATTATATTTAATATAATTTTATTATACTAAATTTTTAAAAAAAATATTTAAAATGTAATAAATAATATATTTATTTTTTTATAAAGCCCAGATAGCTCAGTAGGTAGAGCAATGGACTGAAGATCCATGTGTCGATGGTTCAATTCCATCTCTGGGCAATAAAAATAAAATTAATTAAACAAAAAAAAATAAAAAATTTAAAATATATTAATGATAAAGTTAAATAGTTATAAATATTTTAAAAATAACACAGAAATAAAAAAGTTACCAAATTCTATAGAAGCTGAACAATCTGTTATAGGAGGATTAATTATATCAAATAATAAAATAGATCAAGTAATAAGTAAAATAAACAAAGAAGATTTTTTTATTCCTCAACATAAAATAATTTTTAACGAAATAAATAATTTATTTAACCAAAAAAAACCGGTAGATTTAATAACATTATCAGAATCATTAGAAAGAAAAAAAATATTAAAATTAATAGGAGGTTTTTCATATTTAGCAGAATTATCTAAAAATACTTCAAATGTATTAAATATAATAACATATTGCGAAATAATAAAAGAAAAATCAATACTAAGAAAAATATTAAATATATTTAATAATATATCTAAACTATGTTATAAACCAAATTATTTAAAAAATAATGAATTATTAAATTTAATAGAATTAAAAATTTCTCAAATATCTAATAAATTAACAAATAATGACAATAATCCTCAAAAAATAGAAAATATTTTAAATAAAACAATAAATAATATAAAAAAATTATACAATAATCCTAATAATAATAAAATAATAGGAATAAAAACAGGATATTTAGAATTAGATAAAAAAACATTAGGATTTCAAAAATCTGATTTAATAATAATAGCAGCAAGACCATCAATGGGTAAAACAACTTTTGCAATTAATTTATGCGAATACTCATTATTAAATGATAATAAACCAGTATTAATATTTAGTTTAGAAATGTCTAGTGAACAAATAATGACTAAAATATTATCATCATTAACAAAAATTGATCATATAAATATAAGAACTGGAAATCTTACTAAAATAGAATGGAAAAAAATATTTGATATAGCAAATATTTTAAATAAAAAAAAAAATATATATATTGATGATTCATCATCATTAACAACTACAGAAATAAGATCTAAATCTAAAAAAATATTTAGAGAAAATAATGGAATAAATTTAATAGTAATAGATTATCTTCAATTAATAAAAACTCCATTTATGTACCATAATAGAACTTTAGAAATAACAGAAATATCTAGATTTTTAAAATCTTTAGCAAAAGAATTAAATATACCTATAATAACAATATCTCAATTAAATAGAAGTTTAGAACAAAGATCAAATAAAAGACCTATTAATTCAGATTTAAGAGAATCAGGTTCTATAGAACAAGATGCAGATTTAATAATGTTTTTATATAGAGAAGAAATTTATAAAGAAAATGATAATAAAAAAGGAGGAGGAATTACAGAAATTATAATAAGTAAACATAGAAACGGACCTATAGGATTAATAAAATTAATATTTAATAATAAATTTTCAAGATTTGATAATTTAAAAAATTAAATAAAATGATTAAAATTAATAACGATAGAAACAAAAATATATTTTTAATGGATGGAACTTTATATTTATATAGATCATATTATAAATTTTTAAATCTATTTAATTCAAAAAATATTTTAATAAGTGTAATACAAGGAATGATATATATAATAAATAAAATAATAAATAATTATAATCCAAAATATTTATTAATAATATATGATTATCCTTGTAAAAATTTTAGAAAAATTTCATATAATGAATATAAAAAAAATAGATCAAGTTGTCCAAAAGATTTAATAAATCAAATACCTATAGTAAATGAAATAATTAATAATATGGGAATATTAACTATATCAATACCTTCAGTAGAATCTGATGATATAATAGGAACTCTATCTAAACAATGTAAAAGAAATGGATTTAATGTTTATATAATTACTATAGATAAAGATATGATTCAATTAATGTCTAAAAAAGTACATATTTTTGATATATTATCTAACAAAATTTTTAATCCTAATGATATATATTTAAAATATAATGTTAATTATTACAATATAATAGATTATTTTTCATTAGTAGGTGATAGTTCTGATAATATACCAGGAATATATGGAATAGGACCAAAAACTGCTAGTATTTTAATACAAAAATATAAAAATATTTATAATATATATAAAAATATAAATGAAATTTATAATATAAAAAATTTAAAAAATCCAAAAAAAATAATAAAAAATTTATGTAAAAATAAAAAAAAATTGATGTTATTTTATAATTTAATAAAAATAAAAACTGATATATTTATAGGATACAAAATAAATGATTTTATTATAAAAAATAAAAATATATTAAATTTAAATAAATTATTAAAAAAATACGAAATACTAGATTTATATTAAATTAAATATATTTATAATTTATTATTATATAATATAATTATTTATAATATATTATATAAATATTTATATAATATAAATTAAAAAATATTAATTTAAAAGGTATTTAAAATGAATAAAGTAATAGATGTTTATTCAATAGTAGAAATATTATTTAATATATATAATAAATTAAAAAAAGAAATAAATAAAAATTTAATAAATGATGGATTATCTATATCAAAAATGAAAATACTAAGATTTATAAATTCTAAAAAAACTAGTGCTACAGATATAAAAAATTATATGGAATTTTCTTCAAGAACAATAGTTACGGTATTAGATTCACTTGAAAAAGAAAATTTATTATATAGAAAGCAAAGTAAACAAGATAGAAGAATAAAATATGTTTATATAACTGAAAAAGGATTAAAAAAATTAAAATTAGCTGAAATAAAACATAAGATTATATTGAATAAATCATTTTCATCTTTAACAAAAATGCAAATAGAAAATTTTTATGAAATATGTGAATCTATAGAAAATAAAAATAAAATATCTAATTAATTTTTTTTAAAAAAATGAATAAATATGAATTAGTTATAGATCTTATACTAAAAGAAAAAAAAATAAATAAAAGTGACTTTATAAAAAAAACAAATGAAAAAAATTAGTTATAATTATTTTTTAAATAAAATAGAAAATGAAGTTTTTAACAAAATTAAATTTTATATTAAAAAATTTAATTTAATAAATTTTGTTGTTTTATTTAGTGGGGGATTAGATTCTACGGTTTTAATTTATATTTTTAATAAAATAAAAAATATATGTCCTATAAATATAAAAGTTTTACATATAAATCATAATATAAATAATAACTCTATATTATATAGTAATCATTGTTTAAATTTTTGTAAAAAATTAAATTTAAAAATAAAAATACTAAATATAAATATAAATAAAGAATTAATAAAAAAATTTGGATATGAATATTCGTATAGAATATCTAGATTAAATATAATAAAAAAAAATATTAATAAAAAAAATGACATATTAGTAACAGCACATCATAAAAATGATCAAATAGAAACTTTATTTTTGTTTTTAGATAGAATAAGTGGACTAAATGGATTATCTGGAATAAAATCTTATAATAAAATATTTAATATTAAAATAATAAGACCTTTATTAAAATTTAAAAAAATAGAACTTTTTGAATATATAAAAAAGAATAATATACAATATATATATGATATTACAAATAAAGATATAAATATTAAAAGAAATTTTATAAGACACAAATTAATATCTAATATAGAAAATATATATCCTAAATTTATAGATTCTATATATAAAAGTATGATTATTATTAATAATCAATATTTATTATTATATTTTTTAATAAAAAAAAATTTAAAAAAAATATTAAATAATGATAAAAAAATATTAGATATAAAAATTATAAAAAAAAATATTTATAATGAAATTCATTTTTTTTATTTAATAAAAGATTGGTTATCCAAAATATATAATATTTATATTAATATAAAAAAATCAAATATTATTTATAAAAAAATATTATATGATGATAATATAAATAATAAAAAAATAACATCATTACAAATAAATAATAATAATTTTATAATTAAATATAATAATTTTTTTCATTTAATAAAAAAACCAAGAATTAATAAAAGATATATTTTATTATATAAAGAAAATAATATATTATATTTACCAGAAAATATGGGACATATCATTTTCAATAAAAATATAAATGAAAAAAATAAAAATTATATATACACAAAAGTAAATAAAAACTTTTTTTATGAAAAAATAACAATACAATTTTTTACAATTTCTTTTAAAGAAAAAGTTTTTTTTCATAAAAATAAAATAAAAATAAAAGATATTTTTAATAAATATAAAATACCTTATTTAATAAGAAAACAAATACCATTATTATTTTATAATGAAAAATTAATTTCTATATTAAATTTATTTGTTATTAATAACATTAACAATAAAAATAATGACTTTATATATATAAAATGGTTTAATTCTCCAATAAAAAAATATTTATACAATATTATATAAAAATAATGAAATCAAAAGAATATTTATTTTTAACATTAAAAAATTATAAAAATAGTAAATATAATGAAATTCATAATTTAATGGTAAAACTAGGTATAATTAGACAATTAAGTTCTGGAATATATTCATGGTTACCAACGGGAAAAGCTATTTTAGACAAAATATTCAATTATATAAAATTTGAAATGAATAAAATAAAATGTTTAGAAATGTTAATTCCTATATTACAATCTGAAGAAATATGGAAAAATAATAAAAAATATAAAATTTATAAGTCTGAATTAATTATAACAAAAAAAGTAAACAACAAAAAATTTATTTTAAGTCCTACAAATGAAGAAATAATTCTATATTTAATTAAAAAAGAAATTAATAATATTAATTTACCATTAAAAATATTTCAAATACAAAGTAAATTTAGAAATGAAATAAGAATTAATAAAGGAATATTAAGAACAAAAGAATTTATAATGAAAGATGCATATTCTTTTCATAATTCATACAAATGTTTAAATAATACATATAATATATTTAAAAATACTTATAAAAAAATATTTAATAAATTTAATATAAAAACTTTTGCTATTAAAACTAAAAATAATAATGGAATAATAAAAGAAAATTTATCTCATGAGTTTCATTCTATATCTGAATATGGAGATAATAAAATAATAATATGTAAAAAAACAAATAAAGCTGAAATATTTAAAAATTCAAAAAAAATATATAAACATTATATATTAACCCCTAAAGAAAATATAAAATATATATCATATAATTATAAATCTTATAATTATATTTTAAATAAAATATGTTTAGAAAAATTTATAAAAGTTTTTATATTTTATGCAAATACAAATTTAATAAAATCAAAATTTATAGCATTAGCAATAAAATTTAAAGATTCATTATCTATAAATAAAATTAAAGAGAATATTTCATCATATATAAGATTTCCAATAAAATTAGCATCAAAAGATGATATAGTGAAAATTTTTAAAGGTAATGTAGAAATAATAGGAATGTTAAATTTAAAAAATATACCTATTATAATAGATTATAATGTTGCTATATTAAGTGATTTTATAACATCTATAAATATAAATAAAATATTAATACATGGATTAAATTGGAATAATAAATTTATAAAAATAAAAGAAGTATCTGACATATCAAATAATAATTCATTAAAAAAAAAATTGATTATAAAAAAAAGTATAGAAATAGCTCATATTTTCAAATTAAATAATAATATTATTAAAACTAATAATGGTAATAAAAAAAATATATTTATGGGATCTTATGGAATAGGCATATCTAGATTATTATTTTTAACAATAGAAAAAAATTTAAATATAAATGATATTAAATTACCATATATATTATCTCCATTTAAAATTTCAATAATTCCAATTAATTATTATAAAAATAAATTTGTATATGATATATCTAATAAATTATATATATTTTTAAACAAAAAATATATTAATAATATAATTTTAGAAAACAGAAATATAAGTTTTGGAAAATCGTTTAAAGATCATTATTTATTAGGAACTTCAACAATAATAATAATAAGTGAAAAATATATTAAATTAAATTTAATAGAAATAATTTATAAAAATAATAAAAAAATATTACAATTAGATTTTAATATCATATTAAAATTTATTAAGAAACATTCTCATATGTAAATATTTTTTTATCAATTATTATATCTAATAAAATTAATGATAATTTTTCATAATTTTCTATATTTATTAATGAAAATAATTTTTTTAGATTATCATTTTTAATGATAAAATTATTATCATTTAAATTATTACATAAATATTTTTTAATTATATACTTATATATATTATTAATTTTATTTTCTATATTATTATTAATAATGTTATCTAATTTAAAATTAATTAATTTTAAATTGTCTTTTTTTAATTCATTTAATATTTTAATATCATTTTTATAATATATTAATGATAAAGATTTTCCAAAATTATTAGCTCTTCCAGTTCTTCCTATTCTATGTATATATATATCTTTATTATTTGGAAAATCAAAATTTATTATCCAATCTACATTTTTAATATCTAATCCTCTTGAGATAATATCAGTTGCTATTAATATACAATTATTATATTTTTGTAATATAAATATTTTAATTATTTTTTCTCTTTTAAATTGACTAACATCACTACTTATATAATAACAATTATAAAATTGTTTTAAAAAATTATATAAATTTATTGTATCTATTTTTTTATTAACAAAAACTATTATAGTTTTATAATTTATATTATTTATAAAATTTACTAATATGTCTTTTTTATTTTTTAAAGAGTTTATTATATAATAATATTGAGTTATAGATAAATTATTTTTATCATTAATAATTATTTCTTTAAATTTATTTAAATTAACAAACGATTTCACTTTTAATTTAATTTCATTTTTTAATGTTGCTGAAAATAATAATGTTTGTCTATTTTTAGGAATATATGAATTAATTTTTTTAATATCTTCTATAAATCCCATTTTAAACATTTCATCAAATTCGTCTATTACTAAAATAGAAACTTTTGATAAATCAATATTTTTTTTATTTATATGGTCTATTAATCTTCCTGGAGTAGAAATTATAATATGTTGTATTTTTTTTAAGTCATTTTTTTGCATTATAAAATTTTTACCACCATATATAGATAAAGAATTTATCCATTTTAAATATTTAGAAAAAGTATCTATAACATGTTTTGTTTGTATAACTATTTCTCTTGTAGGTGATAATATTAAAACTTGTATATAATTAATATTTTTATTTATTTTATCTATTATAGGAATTACAAATGCAGCTGTTTTTCCACTACCAGTATTAGCTATACTTAAAATATCAAAATTATCTAATATATATGGTATACATAATTTTTGTATTAAAAATGGTTTTTTATAATTTATTTTATTAAAAATTTTACTAAAATCATTTTTTAATCCTAAATCTAAAAAATTATCAATATTTTTCATTATCAAATTTTATATTATATTTTTTTATTTAAATTTAAATAAATTTTACCAGTTTTATAATCTACATTTTCTACTTTAACAAAGATTTTTTGTCCAATAAAAAATTTATTACTATAATTTATATTATTATAAACTTTATTTAAATAAGTTTTTTTTATAATTCCTTTTTTATTATTCTTAATAGATACTAATATTCCAATTGAAATTATATTTAATATTATTCCATGATAAATATTATTTTTTATAATATCAGATACAATATCTTTTATATATATAATAGCATTATTTATATCATTTAAATTATTAGAACTTATTTTTATAGTTCCATTATCATTTATATCTATATTAGTATTAGTTTTATTAATTATATCTTTTATAACATTTCCATTTTTACCTATAATATTAGATATTTTATTTTGATCAATTTTTATAATTTTAATTTTAGGAACTAAATCAGATAAATTATTTTTATAAATAGGAATTATAGATTTTATATGACTTATAATTTTTTTTATAGCTTTATTAGCATCTATAAGCAATAAATTTATTATTGATATATTTATAATATTATTAGTTTTTATATCCATTTGAATTGCTGTTATTTCATTACCATTACCAGATACTTTAAAATCAATATCACCATAAGAATCTTCTATACCTGATATATCAGTTAAAATAATATTTTCTTCTTTATTTATTATAATTCCCATGGCAATTCCAGCTATGATAGATTTGATAGGAACTCCAGCATCCATTAAAGCTAATGACGCTCCACATACTGACGCCATAGACGAAGATCCATTTGACTCTATTATTTCTGACACAACTCTTATTGTATATGGAAAATCAATTTCATTTGGAATTATAGGTAATATACTTTTTTTAGCAAGTTTACCATGTCCTATTTCTCTTCTTCTTGGAAAAGTATGAAATCCTGTTTCTCCAACACAATAAGAAGGAAAATTATAATGAAAAATAAATTTATCATAATAATTTTTATTATCATATACTGTTTCAATTATTTGAGAATCTTTTTCATTTCCTAAAGTAACAGAAACTAACGCTTGAGTTTCACCTCTAGTAAATAATGAAGATCCATGTACTGATGGTAATATAGATATATTAGAATTAATATTTCTTATGTCATCAAAATTCCTTTCATCAATTCTTTTTTTAAATTTTAATATTATGCTTCTAAAAATATCTTTTTTTAAATTTTCAAAATTAAATAATATTACATTTATATTTAATGCAGATAATTTATTAATATAATATATAACTCTACTTTTTATTTTATTCATATTTTCATCAAAAATATTTTTATCTTTTATATTTTTATATAAATAAAATAATTCTTTATAAAATATAAATTTCATAATTTGATAAACAGGATTAAAATTAATATTTATATATATATAATCTGTATTAAAAAATATTTTTTTTAAATTATTTAAAAAAATATTTTTATATTCTAATCCATAATTAATTGAATTTAATATTATATCTTTATTTAAAAGTTTAGATGATGATTCAATCATAATTATAGAATCCATAGTTGATGAAAATATAATATCTAATTCACTATTTTGTAAATCTAAATATGATGGATTAAATATAAAATTATTGTTTATATAACCTATTCTACAAGCAAATATAGGACCATTAAATGATTCATTCAATATCTTTTTAATTGCAATAGAAACTCCAATAATTGATATTACATCAGGCATTATATTATTGTCATGTGATAATAAAGTAACAGTTACATCAGTTTCATATAAATAATCCTTATTAAATAAAGATCTAATAGATCTATCTATAAGTCTAGATATTATAATTTCATTTTCTGTTTGTCTAATTTCTCTTTTTAAAAATCCTCCAGGAAATTTACCAGAAGAATATAATTTTTCATAATAATTGATTGTTAATGGAAAAAAATAATCATTATATACTTTATTACCTATTACAACAGTTATTAATATTACTGTATTATTTATTTTTAATAATATAGAAGAATTAGATTTTTTAGCAATTACATCACTTTGAATAATTAATATATTATTTCCATAATTAATTTTAACACTTTGTGAATTAAACAAATCTTATTTACCAATTTTAATTAAACTATTTTTTTAAATCTAAAAAAGATAAAATATTATTATATCTTATTAAACTATTTTTTTTTAAATATTTGAGTAATTTCCTTCTTTTAGATATTTTAAATATTAATCCTCTATTACTATGAAAATCTTTTTTATTTTTAATACAATGTAAATGTATCTTTTTAATTTTATTTGTTAAATTTATTAATTGTGTTTCAACTAGTCCACAATTTTTATTATTTATAATTTTCAAGTTATCTAAATTAATATATTTTTTTTTTAACATAAACTTTTTAATAAAATATTAAAAATTTAATTTTAATAATTTTTATATTTTAAACTATTTATTAAATTAATTATTTTAACAGATTCATAAAATTTATAATCATATAAAAAAACTAATTTAGGAATAAATTTAATATTTAATATTTTAAATAATTTTTTTCTAATAAAATTAGATGAATTATTTAATATATTTATAATATATTCTATATTAATATTACTTAATAATACAAAGAATATTTTTATTTCTAAATTATTAATATTTAATTTTGTTCTGATTATATTAATTTTTTTAAATCTACTATCATTAATATATTTTTCAATTATTAATATAATTTTTCTTTTTATTTTATTTTCTAATTTATTTATTCTTATATTATAATTATTATACATTTTTTATTATTTTATTACTTTATTAATTTGATTCTATAATATCTTTTTTATTAATATTAATTTTTTTTTTTATACAAATACCGCATTCTGTATTTTTTAATACTTCTATTACATTCTTTTTATATATTCTTATAGAATTTATAATAATTTTATCATATAAAATAACATTTTTTCTTTTTATTCTTACTAAACTATTAACTTTTATTTTACCATCTAAAATTTTACATCCTAATATTGTATTATTTTTAGATATTAAAAATACATCAACAACTTCTGCTAAACCTTTAGAATAATTTATTTTTGAAATTTGAATCAAAATATTATTTACTTCATTATTTATATAATCTAATAAATCATAAATTATAAAATAATTCTTGAAAAAAATATTTTTTTTTTTTATTACATTTAATTCTTTATTATTTAAATTAATATTAAATCCTAATATTTTAAATTTAGAATATAAAGATAACATAATATCATTTTTATTTATATTTCCTATACTTATATTAATAGTATTTATTATATTTTTATAATTATTTATTAATGAATCAGTAAATAATTTTATAGCCTTATAAGACCCATAATTATTACATTTTATTATATAATTTAATTTAATTAAATTATTTTTTTTAAAATCTAAATTATCATTATTTAATAATGTATTATTTTTATTATCATTAATATAAATTGAATTATTTTTATTATAATTTAATATTTTTTTTTTTGCTTCTTTAATATCTTTAATATAAATTAAGTTGTTATCATACACATTTGAAATATTAGAAAATCCATATAAATAATATGGTAATGAAGGAAAAGTTTTATCTGTTTTAATAAAATATTCATTTTTTATATATTTTATTTTAGAATAATTATTATCAAATAATAATATATCACCAGTTTTTATATATCCATTTTTAGTTATTACATATAATACGGTACCATTTTTATTATTAAATAATTCAATTATATATGCATCTAATTTTTTATCATTAAAAGTTAATTTATTTATTATATTATTTTTATATTTTATTATTAAATTTAAAAAATCTTTTATACCATAATTATTTTTAATAGATATATATACAAAATCATACATTCCTCCAATATTTTTATCAATTATATTATATTTTGTAAGATCATTTTTTATTTTATTTATATTATTAAATCCTATATCTACTTTTGTAATAACAATTATTGTTGGTATATTAAAATTTTTAATATAATTTATAGATTCTATTGTTTGTTTTTTTATTCCTTCATTAGAAGAAATTACTAAAATAATAATGTCAGTAATATTTATACTTTTTTCTCTCATTTCAATAAAATAATTATGTCCAGGAGTATCAATAAAGACAAAAGACTCACCATTAATATTTATTTTATATGCTAATATATTTTGAGTTATATTACCTTTTTCATTTTTTATTATATTTGTTTTATTCAAATAATCAATTATTGAAGTCTTACCGTGATCTATATGACCTATAATAGTTATTATAGGAGGTCTTAATTTCATAAAATTATTTTTTTATAATGTATTAATATTTATATTTTTATTAAATAATTTGTATATTAATTTTAGATTAATATTTTTTTTTTCTAAAATTTTTGATAAATTTTTCTTTTTTATATATATAAAAATATTATTTTCGTAAATCTTAAATCTTACAATTTTTATAGGGAAAAAAACGTTTTTTATAAATTTTTTAATATTATAACTCCATAAAATAATATCTATTAATTCTCCATTTAATTCATTTGATATTTTATTAATTTTATTCTCTATTTTTTTATATATATTATAAGTTTTTATTTCATTATATTTAGAAACAATAACTATTTTACTTTTTATTCCAGGATTACGATATATATATTTTATATTGAATATATTATTTTTGAATTCATATATATTATCTTTAATTAATTTAGATAACATATTCGTATGTGATCTACTTGCTAAAAAAATTAAATCATTATTATATTTTTTTATATTAATATTATAAATTATTATTTTTATTTTTTTATCTATAAAATAATTATCATTAAATAACATATGATTATAATATAATATTGCATCAAATTCATATCCTACATCTAAAATTATTTTTTTTTTATATATTTTTTTAATTTTACCAATTAAAATATTTCCTATATTTTTTTTAAAATTATTTAATAAATTTTTTCTTTCTATTTCTTTTATTTTGTTTATTATATTTTGTTTAGTTAATTCACTTATTACTCTGTTATTTAAATAAGATAATTCTAATTTTTCATATAAATAATCATTTAATTTCAAATTTTTATTTATTAAAAAACTATTTTTTATAGAAATTTCTTTTTTAAAATCATTTACGATATTAACTATTTTAAATATTTTAAATATAGAAAAATCTCCAGAATTTTTATCAAAAATAACTTTTATATTAAAATCTTTTTCTTTTTTTTTTATAGATTCTTCTATAGAAATTTCTAATATATTAAATATTGTATTTTTATCAATAGACTTTTCATTTGATAATGATTCTATAAAAGATAATATTTTTTTATTAATCATTATTATTATAAATATTTTTAGTAATTTTATTTATTTTGCTTTTTTTAATATAAATAAATAAAAAATCCTTAATAATAAAAAAAGATTAATATTATTAAGGATTATTTTATTCATTGCGGGAGTTGGATTCGAACCAACGTCCTTCGGGTTATGAGCCCGACGAGCTTCCATCTGCTCTATCCCGCTAAAAATTTAATAATTAAAGAATATATTAATAAAAAGAAAAAGTCAATATTTAAAAAAATATACCGAGAATGGGACTTGAACCCATAAACCATAAAGGTACTATCTTCTTAAAATAGTGTGTTTACCAATTTTCACCATCTCGGTTAATAAAATATAGATACTATTAAAATTATTAAAAAATAAAAAATTATTATGAATAATATTATTTTATCTAAATTACTTAATAGTTTATTTCTATTTTTTAATATATATTTATCATTATTTAATTCATTTTTTTTATTAATTTTTTGAAAAAATATTATTAATATTAATAATATTGACAATATTTTTACTAAATTATTAAATAACAAATTCATAAAATCATTTTATTTGATAGGTTATAATATTATATTTTTTTTTAATTTTTATATTATTTTTTTTCTGTTCATTAAATCATTAATCTGAATAGAATTTAATGTTTCATGTTTTATTAAAGCTTCTTTCATTTTATGTAATATATCTATATTATTTATTAAAATTGATTTAGCTCTATTATAATTTTTATCTATAATTTTTTTAATTTCTTTATCTATTATTTTATGTGTTTCTTCAGATATTAATTTATTTTTCATATTCTTATTAAATAATATATCATTATTATCATTATCTTCAATATATAATGGACCTAATATATCAGAATATCCCCATTTTATTACCATATTTCTCGCAATATCTGTAGCAACTTTTATATCATTTTGAGAACCAGTAGAAATTTTATTTTTACCATATATTATTTCTTCTGCTAATCTTCCACCATATAATGTAGATATTTTACTTTCTAATTTTTCTTTATCTATACTCAATAGATCTTCTTTAGGTAAAAAAGAAGTAATTCCTAAAGCTTGTCCATGAGGAATAATAGTAACTTTATGTATAGGGTCATAATTAGGAACTATCATTCCTACTATAACATGTCCAGACTCATGATAAGCTGTAAACTCTTTTTGAATATCACTTATTATCATAGATTTTCTTTCAGAACCTAATATTAATTTATCTTTAGCAAATTCAAAATCTTCCATAGAAACCATACTTTTTTTATTTTTAGCCGCTATTAAAGAAGCTTCATTTACTAAATTTGCTAAATCAGCTCCAGAAAAACCAGAAGTAGATCTAGCAATTGTATTACAATTTACATCTAAATCTAGTGGAACATTTTTCATATGTATTTTAAGTATTTTTTCTCTTCCAGATATATCTGGTAAACCAACAAAAATTCTTCTATCAAATCTACCAGGTCTTAATAAAGCTTTATCTAAAACATCTGGTCTATTTGTAGCTGCTATTATAATAACATTTTCATTTTTATTAAAACCATCCATTTCTACTAATATTTGATTTAAAGTTTGTTCTCTTTCGTCATGACCTCCACCTAATCCAGATCCTCTTTGTCTTCCAACAGCATCTATCTCATCAATAAATATTATACATGGTGATATTTTTTTAGCTTGATCAAACATATCTCTAACTCTAGAAGCTCCAACTCCAACAAACATTTCTACAAAATCAGATCCAGATATATTAAAAAAAGGAACTTTAGATTCTCCAGCAACAGCTCTAGCTAATAAAGTTTTACCTGTTCCAGGAGGACCTATCATTAGTATTCCTTTTGGAATTTTTCCTCCTAATTTTTTAAAAAATAATGGTTCTTTTAAAAACTCAACTATTTCTCTAACTTCCTCTTTTGCTTCATCACAACCTTCAATATCATTGAATGTTGTTTTTATTTCATTTTCTAAAAATATCTTTGCTTTATTTTTTCCAAACGAAAATATATTTTTATTTCCTGAATTTATTTGTTTTATAAAAAAAATCCATACTATTATTAGTAATATCATAGGAAACCAAGATATAAATATTGTAGTAAATATACTATTTTCTTGTGTAGGTTCTCCTACTATTTTTACATTTTTATCTAATAATATATTTAATAACTTAGAATCATAAATAGGTATATAAGTTATATAATGATTTCTATCTTTTCTTGTTACAGAAATTTCTCTACCATTTATATTAACTTCTTTTATTTGATCTTGATTAAGTTCATACATAAAAGTAGAGTAATCTACTTTTTCATTATTATATAAATTAAAATTAAAATTTTGAAATAAAAACATTAAAATTAATGATATAAACAACCATATAATAAAATTTTTTATTAAATCAGTCAAAATTAAAACCTCATAAAAATTTGATAATTAAAAAATCTTTTATAAAAAATTTTTAGCTATAATATAAAATTCTCTAGAAAAAGATTTAGATGAATTTGGTTTAAAAATTTTTATTTCATTAAAATATAAACTAATTTTTTTAATAAATAAATTAATATTTGGATTTTGTAAAAATTTAGTTATTAAAAAACCACCTTTTAATAATTTTTTTAAACTTATTTTAAAAGCTATATTTAAAAAATTAATATTATTATAATTATCTATTAATTTAAAACCTGAAGTATTAGATAACATATCTGATATAACAGCATTAACTTTATCATGTTTAATAAAATTAATAAAATTATTATAATCATTTATATTATTTAAATCTCCTTTAAAAAAATTTACATTATATAAACTTTTCATATAAATTATATCACATGCATATATAGAATTTACTTTAATATATTTAGATAAAAATAATGACCAACCTCCTGGTGAAGATCCTAAATCTATAACATTCATATATTTTTTAAATAAATTAAATTTATTATTAATTTCATATATTTTAAACCATGATCTAGACCTTAAATTTAATTTTTTTGATTTTTTATAATAAAAATCATTTAAATATTTTTTTTTTATCATAATATAAATATAATGTATCTATTTTAATTTTTAAATATATTCTATTTTTAGTAATTTATATTCTTTTAAACCATTAGGAGTATTAATTTTAACTATAGAATTAATTTTTTTTCCTATAAATGATTTTGCTATAGGAGAAAATATTGATATTTTATTTTTATTTATATCAGCTTCATCTTCTCCTACTATACAATATTTATATATTTTATTGTCATTTGTATTTTCTATTAATATAGTAGATCCAAATATAACTCTATTACAAAAAGAAATTTTTTTTATATCTATTACAATAGCATTAAGTAATTTATTTTCTATTTCTTTAATTCTATTTTCACATAACAATTGTTGTTCTTTTGCGTATTGATATTCAAAATTTTCTTTTAAATCTCCATGTTTTCTAGCATCAGATATTTCTTTTATTATTTTAGGTCTTTTGACATTTTTTAAAAAAATTAATTCTTCTTTAAGAACTTTTTCACCATAAACAGTCATTGGTATATTATTTTTCATAATCATAATAAAAAAAATTAAAAAATTATTTATTTAAAAAAATTGTATATATTTTTAATAAGTTTATCTATATTTAAATTATAATTAATAGATGAAATTATATAATAATTAAATTTTAATTTAAATATATTAAATAGTTTATCTATTTTATATTTTACATCATCAAAATTATATAAATCTAATTTATTAAAAATAATCCAAATAACTTTATCTTGTAAATTTATATTATTTATTTTAAATTCTTTCAAAATACTATGTAAATATTTATCAAATTTTATATATTTATCATACAATATAGATATATTTATAACATGTAATAATAATTTACACGAATTTAAATGATATAAATATTTAGATTTAGTAATTTTAAATTTATTTTCAAATATTATTCCTGGAGTATCTAATAATAATAAATTTTTATAATTATTTTTAATAACACCTATTCTAGGATATATAGTTGTAAATTTATAATTAGATATTTTAATATTGTTTATTTTTGTAATTATTTTAAATAAAGATGATTTTCCAGAATTTATTAATCCAAATATTCCAATATCAGAAATTAACATTAATTTAAATTGAATTATCTTATATTCACCAAGTTTACCTTTAGTAAATATTTTAGGACTTCTTTTTATAGAAGATTTAAAACTTTTATTACCTAATCCCTTTTTACCTCCTTTTGCTATTAAAATTTTTATATTTTTTTTATATAAATTATAAATTACTTCTTTTGTTTCAAAATTAATTAAAGTAGTTCCTATAGGCACATATATTATTATATCTTCTCCTTTCTTACCAGATTTACTATTTCTACTTCCATTTAAACCATTTTTACCATAAATATATTTTTTATTATAAAAATTTAATAGACAATATTTTAATTCACTAGAACAAATATATATATTACCTCCATCACCTCCATTTCCTCCATCAGGCTTTGATTTGTTAAATTTATTTTTTTTAGAAAAACTTAAACATCCATTGCCACCATTTCCAGCTTTAATATTAATTATTATATTATCTAAAAATTTCATAATTTATTAATATCTTTATATAAAGGTATAACACTTACAAAAGTTTTTTTTCTTGATTTATTAAATAACACTCTACCATATACTAATGAATATAATGTATAATCTTTTCCACATCCAACATTAACTCCTGGTTTAATTTTAGTGCCTCTTTGTCTAACAATTATATTACCCGATTTTACTATTTGAAGACCAAATTTTTTAATACCAAGTCTTTTACCAACAGAATCTCTACCATTTTTAGTAGATCCAGCAGCTTTTTTATGTGCCATATTTTTTTTTAAATTATATTTAATATTTTTATTTTTGTAAAAATATTTCTAAAATTAAATTTTTTTAATTGATGTTTTCTTCTTTTAAATTTTATTATTTTTATTTTTTCACTTCTAAAATGATTTAATATTAAAATTATTACTTTTCTATTTTTTATATATGGATCACCTATTATTAAATTATTATTATCATTAATTAATAATATTTTATTAATTTCTATTTTAGAATTTATAGGATAATTTAATCTATTTAAACAAATTATATTATTTTCTTCTAATAAAAATTGTTTACTAAATATATCTACAACAACATACATATATACCTCAATTTTTTTTAAAATTAAAATAAATTTTTATATTTTTTATTAAATTTTCCTATTCTTCCTATATTATCTATAAATTTTATTTTACCAGTATAAAATGAATGACATTTGTAACAAACATCTATATTAAAATCATTAGATATAGTAGATTTAATATTAAATTTATTTGAACAAGAACAAGTAACAACTATATCAAATTTTTTTGGATGAATATTTTTTTTCATAATATTTTATTTTTTTAAAAAATTTTTTATAAATTATTAAAAATAACATAACTATTTTTCTAAAATATATAAAATATGTTTTCTAATATTAGGATCAAATTTTTTTAAACTTAAATTTAAAATTTTTGATTTATTACATTTTTTTTTTATATAAAAATGTTTACTTTGTGTAGAAATTAATTTTATTATTTTTTTATTTTTCTTTGACATTTTCTAATAATTAATATTTTATTTTAAACTTACTTAAAGTTTTTTCTATGCCATTTTTAGCTAATATTCTTAAAGCCTTTGAAGATAATTTTAATTTAATAAATTTCAATTTACTACTAATCCACACTTTTTTATTATGTATATTTGGATAAAATTTTCTTTTTGTAGATTTCATAGAATTAGATCTATTATTTCCTATAGTAGTTTTTTTTTTAGTAATTAAACAAAACATAAAATAAATTTTAAATATTTTTTTTAAATAAATTATTTATAATATTAAATCTATCCAAAGCAATTTTATTGGCATTTTTATTACCATTTATTAAAATTTTTTTTAAATAAGATTCGTTATCTCTAATAATATAATATTTTTTCTGTATATTATATAATTTTTTAAATATTATATCTACAACATATTTTTTAAATACAAAATAATTTTTATTTTTAAATTCACATTCTATTTCAGAAATAGAAATGTTAGTTAATTTATGTATTATATATATTAAATTTGAAATACCAGGTTTATTTTTTATATCGTATTTTATAATAGGAGGATTATTAGAATCAGTAATACATTTATTTATTTTATTTCTAATAGATTCTTTGTTATCTAACAATGATATATAACTATAATAGTTATCAGATTTTGACATTTTCTTTCTAGGATTTGATAAAGACATTATATAATTACTATTTATAGAAAATTTTGGAATGTTAAATATATTACCATATAAATTATTAAATTTATTTGCTATATACTTAGATAGTGATACATTTTTTATTTGATCTAATCCTATAGGAACAATGTTTGAATTATATAATAATATATCTGAAGTCATTAATATAGAATATATATAATAACTTACATTTTTATTAAAATTATCCTTTTCAAATTTATATATTTTTTTTATTTTATTAAATTTTAAGATAGAAGAAAAAATCCAAAATAATTTAAGATGTTCTGCTACACTAGATTGTAAAAATAATATATTATCATTAATATTAATATCAAGAGATATTAATACGGATATTATATTAAATATAAATTTATTAGTATCAAATACTTTATTAGTTAATGCATGCAAATCTGCTATACAAAAAAAACATTTAAAAGAATCTTGCATATTTATCCATTGTGATAATACAGATATATAATTACCTAAAGTTAAATCTCCAGATGGTTGAATTCCACTAAATAGTATTAATTTATCCATTTAAAAATATTATAATATTAATAAAATAATTTAATAATAATAATAATTATAATATTTATGAACAAAAAATCAATAAATAATACTAAAGATTTCTATGTTACTATAGAAATACCAAAAGGAAATTTTGTAAAATATGAAATAAATAAAAAAAATAATAATATATATGTTGATAGATTTATTAACGCTCCAATTCCATATCCATTTAATTATGGATATATAAATAATACACTTAGTTTAGATAATGATTACTTAGACTCTGTAATAATATCAAAGTATAAAATATATCCAAATTCTATAATGTTATGTAGATCAATAGGAATGTTATTAATGGAAGACGAATCTGGAATTGATAACAAAATAATATGCGTTCCTAGTAATAATATTTCAAAAGATTATAAAAATATAAATAATATATACGATATTTCAAATAATTATTTAAACAAAATAAAATTTTTTTTTAAATATTATAAAAAAATGGATTCTAATAAATGGTCTAAAATAATATGTTTTAAAGACAAAAAAGAATCTTATAAAGAAATATTTAATTCAATAGAAAGATTTAAAAAAAATAAATAAAATTTTTTTTCTACATTTTAATTAAAATATCTCCAAACAATATTTTATTATTTTCTTTAATATTTTTATAAAATTTTATTTTTTTGTTATTTTGAAAAATTAACATTATACTAGATCCTAACATAAATTTTCCAATTTCATCTCCTTTTTTAAAAAAAAAACCATTATTATTATAATCCCAAATCCCAGATTCAGTAGAATAATTTTTATTAACTATTCCATGCCAATTTAAATAAATATTTCCAACAATTATAGATCCAATAAATATTTTTAATACATATCCAAAATTAGTTTTTAATAAACAAGATACTCTTTCATTTTGAAATAATTTAGAATAAGATCCTAAATAACTATTAGTATTAACTGTATTTAAATTTCCAGTAGTATAAATCATTTTTTTTATAAAACCGTTATATATCATATGTATTCTATGATAATTAGAAGGAGATAAATATATTATTATATAATTTCCATTATTAAAATAATTAATACAATTTATATCTTGTACTATATTATATAAAGAATAATTTTTTCCTTTTATAAAAACATTATTTTTATAATCTATTTTACCTATTTTAGTTATTAATCCATCAACAGGAGAAATAATTATATTATTATTATTATTTATAATTCTATTATTTTTTAATTTTCTACAAAAAAAATCATTAAAAGAATTATATTCATTAATATTTTTTTCATATTCATTAATATTTATTTTAAATATTAATATATAAATTTTTATAAAAAGTATATTTATAATACCTAAATTTTTATTAGATATATAAAAAATAAATTTGTTAATTTTTTTTTTTATTTTTTCTAAAATCATATAAATTAAATTATTATCATTTATTAATATATAATATATATTAATAATTATATACAAAATAAAAAATTTTAATATATTTTTTATAAAAAGGTAAAATAAAAATAAATAAATAATAAATATAAAATATTATAAATTAATAAATATGAATATCTTAAAAAATAATAATAATTTAATATGGATAGACTTAGAAATGACTGGATTAAATCCTAATACATGTAAAATAATAGAAATAGCAACTATAATAACAGATTATAATTTAAATATTTTAGCAAAGGGTCCAGAATATACTATATATCAATCTTCTAAATATCTATCTTTAATGGACAAATGGAATATAAATACTCATACAAATAGTGGATTAATACATAAAGTAAAAAATAGTCTTATTAATGAAGAAGAAGCTGAAGAAAAAACATTAGAATTTTTATCAAAATGGGTAGATTTTAAAAAATCACCAATGTGTGGAAATAATGTTAGTCATGATAGAAAATTTTTAATTAAATATATGCCAAAATTAGAAAATTATTTTCATTATCATCATGTAGATGTAAATTCAATAAAAGAATTGGTTAAAAGATGGAAACCTGAAATACTTAATAATTTTAAAAAAAAAAATAAACATAGAGCACTAATTGATATATATGAATCAATAGAAGAATTAATTTTTTATAGAAAATATTTTATATATTCATAAATTTTTTTAAAATGAAAAAATTACCAATATTATTTATTATAGGTCAAACAGCTTCAGGAAAAACTGATTTATCTATCAAAATTAAATCAATATTCCCATCATTAATAGAAATAGTAAATATGGATTCATTATCAATATATAGAGATATGAATATAGGAACAGCAAAAGTTTCAAAAGAAATACTAGATAAATACCCTCATAAATTAATAAATATAAGAGATCCATCTCAAAATTATTCTGTAAAAGAATACTATAAAGATGCTATAAATGTTATAAATATGTGTCATATAAATAAAAAAATACCATTATTTTGTGGAGGAAGTATGTTTTATTTTAACACATTAATAAATGGAATATCTGAATACAATATGGTTAATTTTACAAAAGTAAAAACATTTATTAACTATAAATTTAGTAATTATATTGATAATAAAAAAATATTTAATAATGTAAATAATATTTATAAAAAATTTAAAAATAATAACGAATACAAAAATATATATAAAATTAAAAAAATATTATCTATATTTATAACACAAGGTTTTATAAAATATAATTTTAAAAAATTAAATAAAAAATATAATCTATATAAATTTTGTATATTAAATAATAAAGATAATATAGAAAAAATAATAAAAAATAGATTTTTTAAAATGATAAAAAATGGATTTGAAAATGAAGTTAGAATTCTTTATAACAGAGGAGATTTGAATATAGAAAACAATAAATCAATTAGATCTATTGGATATAAAGAGATGTGGCTATATTTACTAGGAAAAATTTCATATAAAAGTTTTATAGAAAAAACAATAAAATCTAATATGATTTTAATAAAAAATCAAAATAAATGGATAAAAAAAATAAAAAAAAATTTATTATTTATGGAAAATAATGAATTATATAATAAAAAGATTATTAATATAATATATAATATTAAAAATAATATTTAAATTTAATTAAAATAATAATATAATTAAATGAAAAAATTTATGAAATGTGTATATAATTTAGTTAATAAATTTATAACTAATTATAATAAAATATATAATAATATATTTTTTTATATAAGTTTTTTATTAATAATAATTGTATTTTTTTGGTTTATAAAAGGATTTTATATTATTAAAAAAAATGAAAAAGCTACTATATTAAGATTTGGAAAATATTATAATATAAAAAATTCTGGTATAAATTGGATTATATATGGAATAGATAATGTAAAAATAATTAACACTAAAAATATTAATAATATAAATTCTTTAAATCTTATATTTACAAAAGATGAAAATTTAATTTATATAAAAACTAATATAAAATATTCAATTATTGATTTAAAAAAATATTTAATAAATATAAATAATATAAAATTTAACATAAATAATATTATAGATAGTATTATTTTAGAAAATTCAAATAAATTTTCATTTAATGAATTATTAGATAATAACAAAAAAAAAATTTTAAAAGAAATTTTTTTAAAAAATATAAATTTAAAAATAAATGAGTTAGATATTGGTATAAATATAATTGAAGTTGATATAAAAAAAATATATCCACCAGAAGAAATAAAAAAATATATTTATAATAATACTTTATTGATTGAAAAATTTAAACTAGAAAATAAAAAAAAAATTGAAGAATATAATAATTATATAAAATATAAATTTAATATATATTCAATAATAATTAATAATAAGATAAAATCATTATAATAAAAACAAAAAAATAAATAATAAATAAAATAAAAAAAAATTAGCTTCATGAAAGTAAATTATAAAAAATTTTTTATATTTATATTCCTTATTTTAATTATAAAAAAATCATTATTTATAATTCCAGAAGAAAATATAGGAATATGTTCTAGATTAGGAAAAATATTAAAAAATAATAAAAACGAATATATAATATTTAATCCTGGATTAAATATTAAAATCCCTTATATAGATAAAATAGAAATTATAAATAAAAATTTACAAATTATACATGATAAAGTTAAATGTGAAACTATAGATAAAAAAAATATAATTGTTAATTATTATATAAAATATAAAATATTTAACATTAATTCATATTATAAAAATACTGAAAATAATTATTATGTTATAGAAAATGTGTTAAAAAATAAAACAAATATTTTTTTAAAAGATAAAATAAGTAGTCTTTATACAAAAAATATATTGAATAATTTAAACCTAATTTTAAAAAAAAAAAATATTTTTTATGATAAAAATATAAATAAAATTTTATTATTTGGAATAGATGGAATAGATATTAAAATATATAAAATAATATTAGATGATGATTTTTATAAATATATATGTGATAAAATGAAACTAGAACAAAAAAAAATATTTAATAAAAATATATTAAAAATTAAATTAAAACATATAAAAAATAAAATAAATATATATTATAAATATAAAAATAAAATGCTAAAATTAAATAAATTATATAATTTACAAAAAAAATATTATAAATATCAATAAAAAAATATTAATAAAAAATAGTATATATATAAAAATTGTAATAAAAAATTTAAAATTATTAAAAAAAATAAAAAATAATTAAAAAAAATATTAATCAAAAAAAAAGTATTATGAATAATATTGTTTATGGATTTCATAATATAAATTATTTTTTAAATGTAAAAAAAGAATTAATAGATATTTTTTTTTTATATAAAAATATAAATATAAAAGAAAATTTAAAATTAAAAGTTATATTGAATAAAATTAATTATTTAAATATTCCAATAAAATTTGTTAACAAAAAATATATTACAAATTTAATAGGGGAAAAATTAAAAAAAAATAATCAAAATTTTTGTATTAAAATAAAAAATAATATATCTTATTCTTTTGATAAAATAAAATTATTAAATTTTATTAATAATAATAATAATAAAAAGTTATTTATAATATTAGAAAATATAAAAGATTCTAGAAATTTAGGATCATGTATAAGAAATGCTGATGCTGCGGGTATAAATATTGTTTTAATAACTAAAAAAAATTCGTCATCTTTGAATAATTATGGAACTAATATATCCTCTAGTGGAGCTATTAATAATTTAAATATAATGAAATTTAATGATATTAAATATATATTAAATATATTTAAAAAAAATAAAATTAAAATTGTATCTACATCTGATAAAAGCAATAATATTATTTATAATAATAATTTAAAATTACCAATAGTTTATATTTTTGGATCTGAAGATAAAGGTATAACAGAAATATCTAAAAAATATTCTGATTTAATAGTAAAAATACCAACATATGGGTATATTAATTCAATAAATGTTTCAGTAGCAGTTGGGATATGTTTATTTGAATCAATTAGACAAACTTTTTTTATAAATAAATTTTAAAATAATACAAATTTTTTTATTAATTATGAGATATTATGAAATAATGATTTTAATAAATCCAATTTTTCAAAATAAAATTGATGAAATAATTATTAATTATTCTGAAATAATAAATAATAATTTAGGTAAAATATATAAATTTGAAAAAATAGGAATAAGAGATTTATGTTATCCTATAAAAAAAAATAATAAAGCTTATTTTTTATTAACAAATATACAATGTAATGTTAATATAATAAAAGTTATAGAAAATTTAATAAAAACAAATGAAATTATTATAAGATATTTAATATTAAAAATAAAAAATCCAACAAATAAATTTTCTAAATTATATAAATATGAATAACAAAAATAATATAAGAAAAAAAATATATAGAAAAAAAAATATAATTATCGATTATAAAGATATTAATTTATTAAATAAATATGTTTCTGAATGTTATAAAATTTTACCTAGTAAAACAACTGGAACAAAACTTAAATATCAACATAAAATATCAAAATCAATTAAAATAGCTAGATTTTTATCTTTAATACCTTATACAGATAAACAAACAATAAAAATTAAAAAATAAAATATAAAAAATATTTTAAAAAAAAATAAGAAAAATATGATTAATTTAATATTAGTAAAAAATTTTAATAATTTAGGTAAAAAAGGAGATTTTATAAAAGTTAAAAATGGATATGCTTTTAATTATTTAATTCCATATAAAATATGTATATTAAAAGATGATAAAAATATTAATAAAATATTTTTAGAAGAAGATAAAAAAAAAGAAATTAATAATAAAAATTTAATATCATTAAATAATCTTATTAATAAAATAAAATTATTAAAATATTCAATAAATATTAATGTTAAATCAAATAAAAATGGAAAATTGTTTGGATCAATAAATAAAAAAAATATATTTATATTATTAAATAATATAGAAAATGTAAATTTTTTAAAAGAAAAAAATATAATTATATATAATAATAAAATACAAAAAATAGGAAATTATAAAATTTTTATAAAAAAATTTAATATTAAATTTTCATTTAATTTAAATATTTTAAATAAAAATTAAAAAAAAATTATTTTTTTTCTTTTTTATTATTATTATTATTATTATTTTTAATTATTTTTAACGGAATTAAAAATAAATTTATAAAGTCTAAATATAATATTAAAGCTCCTAATATGGAATATTTATTTATAAGTAAATAATCTTCATTATATATTAATTTTGAGCCTAAATTTTTTATTTTTTTAGTATCTATAATTATTAATCCTATAAATATAAAAATACTTATATAAGATATAATCCATTCAAATAAATAATTACTAAAATATATATTTATAATAGATGATATAAATATTCCTAATAAAAACATTAAAAGTATATTATTCAATTTTATTAAATTACTTTTAGAAAAATAACCATATATACTCATTAATATAAATGTTATTAAAATAGATAAAAAAGAATAACTTATTTCATAAGAAGTATAAATTAAAAATACAGTTGATAAATTTATTCCAGTTAATATAGAATACATAATAAATAATGTTATTATATTATTTTCACTTAATTCTTTTGTATAATTAGATAATACAAACATTATATATAATTGAATAAATGATAATATTATAAAAAATAATATATTATCATGTAAAAAATATAATAAATATGAAGATTTTGAAACATAAAAAGATACTAATGATGTTATAAACAATCCAAAAGACATCCAACAATAAACTTTTAATATAAATTTATGAATTAATTCAGAACAATATACATCATAACTATTAGAATTAGAATCTTTATAAATATCATTAAACATTTATTTTTTTAAATTTAAATTTAATAAAAAAAATTATTACATATAAAATTATATTATATATTAATTATATATTATTTTAAAAATAAAATAATATTAAAAATTTATTTCAAAATCTTCAATAGATGAATTTATAGATAATATAATTCCAATTTTAATAAAATTAGATAAAAGAGAAGATCCTCCATAACTTATTAAAGGTAATGGAATTCCAACTACTGGCAATATACCTATAGTCATACTTATATTTATAATAATATTTAAAAAAAATGTAAATATAAATGATGATATTAATATTTTAGAAAAAATGTCATTAGTTTTATAAGATATACATATCATTCTATATATAATTATTAAATATAATGTAATTAATAACATTATTCCTAATAATCCAAATTCTTCTCCTATTACAGAAAATATAAAATCAGTATTATTTTCTGGAACAAATTTAAATTTATTTTGTGTGCCTTTAAATAAACCTTTTCCAAAAAATCCTCCTGAACCTATAGCTATTTTAGATTGCATTATATGATATCCTGTACTATAATTATCTATATTTTTAAATAAAGATATTATTCTATTTTTTTGATAATTTTTCATAAATAATTTCCAACTTAAAATAGATAATATTGTAAAAAATAATAATATTTTTTTTATAAATTCAAAATTTATGCCAGATATAAATAAAATAAATAAACCAGATATTAATAAAATAATAGAAGTTCCTAAATCTGGTTGTATAAATATAAAAAATACAGGTAATAATAATATAAAAAGATAATAAAATAATGATATATTTGAATTAGGGCATCCAAATTTTTTAATAAAATAACTACAAATTAAATTATTAGATATTTTAATAAATTCTGATGGTTGAAATATAAAATATCCTATTTTTATCCATCTTTTTGCACCTTTAATATTTTTTCCATATATATGAACAATAACTAAAAATAATATAGAAATTAAATATATTAATATAGAATAATTTTCTAATTTTCTTTTATCAATTTTAGATATAAGAATCATTACCAAATTGCTTATAATTATATTAAAAATAAGTTTTTTTAATATATTTATATCTTTATTACTAGAACTAAATAAAATTATCATACTAAACATTAATATAAAATATATTAATAATATTAATATATAATCAATAGTTATTTTTTTATTCATGTTTATTTATCTGTCTTTAAAATTAAATAATCAAATATTTTTCTAGTTATATATCCTATATTATAATTTTCTAATCCTCCATTTTCTAAAATTATTGTTAATATAAATTTAGGATTGTCAAATGGAGCAAAAGCAACTATCATTTTATGATCTCTTAAATCAATAGGCAATTTTTTTTCATCATAAATTTTATTATTTTGTAATGAAAATAATTGAGCCGTCCCTGTCTTTGATCCAATTTTATATTTAGAATTTAAAAAAGAATTTTTAAGAGTTCCATTTTTCCCATGAGCAACATTATACATACTATTTTTTACTAAATTAAAATATTTTATATTTATTTTATATTTAATGTATTTATTTTTAATATTATTATTTATATTAATAATATTATCAATATTATAATCATATATATAATCTAAAATAACAGGTTTTTTTATTAATCCATTATTTAATAATATAATTAGCGACTTTAACATTTGTATTGGAGTAGAATACCAATATCCTTGTCCTATTCCAACAGATATTGTATCACCATCTAACCATTTATTTTTAAAAACTTTTTTTTTCCAATATTCATTTGGTAAATTTCCGTTATTTTCTTCTATATCTATTCCAGTTTTTTTGTTATATTCAAAATTGGACATAAAATCATATATATTATCTATTCCGCATATATATGCTAAATTATAAAAATATATATCTGATGACTCTTCTATTGCATTATATAAATTTATCCATCCTCTTCCATTTTTATTCCAATCATTATATACTTTATAAAATTTAGGCATAGTCCAAGTACTATCATCAAATATTAAATCATTTTCTCTAATTATTTTTTTGTTTAAAGAACTTATTAAAATATATGGTTTTACAGTAGATGCGGGAGGATATATTCCCTGAGTTGCTCTATTTAACATAGGACATGAATTATTATTTAAAATATTTTTATATTCTTCATTCGTAATTTTTTTAGAAAATTTATTTAAATCAAAATCTGGATTAGATACTAATGATAAAATTTTTCCATTAATATCTGATATTATAACTGCAGATTTACTTTTTTTAATTAAATTTCTAACATATATACTTAAATTTATATCTAATGAAGTATAAACATCATTACCATATAATGGTAATGATGTTTTTCTTAATCCTAATATTTTTCCTAAATTATTAATTTTTATTTCTTTAAATCCATTTTTTCCCTTCAAATATTTTTCATATTTTTTTTCTATTCCAATTTTACCTATATAATCATCTACATTATATATTTTTTTTTTATGATTATATTTATTCAATTCTTTGTTATTTATTCTAGATATATAACCTATAGAATGTGAACATATATTTTTAAATGGATAATGTCTAATATATTTTTTTTTAATTTTTATATTTGGAAATAAATATTTATTAACTAAAAAATTTTTTATATCTATTAAAGAAAAATCTTTACTTAGAATTATTAATTTTTTTTTACAATCTTCATTTTTTAATAAATTTATTTCATTTATATCATCTTTTGAAAGATTTATTAATTTACTAATATTTATAATATCATTTTTTAAATTATTATTTTTATATATTACCAATTTAAAAACTGTTATATTTTTTGCTAAAATTATATTATTTTTATCAAATATAAAACCTCTTTTTGTATTTAATAATATTTTTTTTGTGCAATTATTATAAGATCTACTATAATATTTATTAAAATTTATTACTTGTATATAAAATAACCTTATTATTATAATTAATATTGAAATAATTGATAAAAATACAAAAATAATTATTCTTTTATTAAATACAGATAAGTTACATTTTTTATAATTTTTATTATAAAATATCATCAATTTTAATATAATTTCTTTTATAAATGTTATCTAAATTATATATATTTCTAGTATTTTTTTGCATTACATTCAATATAATATCGTTTAAATCTATTAATATCCATTTAAAATTTATATCAAATTCTAATTTTTTATTAATATTATATTTAAAATTCTTATATATTTCTTTATATATAAATTTAGAATGATTTTCAGAATTTGTTGTACATATCAAAATATAATCAATAATAATAAATTTATTATAAACGTGAAACAAAGATATATCTTTTACTTCAAGTTTTTTTATAAATTTTATTATATTTCTAATATTTAAAACCATATATATTTTTAAAAAAGTTATTTTTTTAAACATAAAACATATGACAATTTTTCTAAACTATTCCATATAATTTCATTTTCAAAATTGTTATTCATAATTCTATTATATTCTATATTTTTTATAATAATTAAAATATTTAATAAATTATTATAATTTATATTTTTTAAAAAAAAAATAATATCATTTTTATCAAATTTGTTATTTATATTATTTATGTAATATATATTTTTATTTATACCTAATTTAATATATATTATTGATTCTAAAAAATTACTTATAATAATTAAAAATTCATATGATTTACTATAAAAATTTTTTTTAATAATTAATAAACTTATTATAAACAATTTATAATTAAAAATTATTAAAGAATATATATAACAAAAATTATAAATATCTATTATTATTAGATCATTTTTAAGTATATTTTTTATAATATTTTTCTTTTTTATAAATATATTTATTAATATAATAATAATATTTATATTATTATTATATAAATAATATAACCATTTTAATATATTTAAATTCAAATATTTATTTTTATTATCTTTTAAAGATATATAATTATATTTTATTAAAAAATTTGTAAATGTTTTATAATTATTTATTATATAATTTTTTATTATAAAAAGTTTATTTTTTTTTAAAAAAAGTAAATTTTTAATAAAAAAAATACATATTATCAATAATATACAATTTTTATATTCTTTAATATATTTTAATAAAAATAAAAATATTTCTTTTTTGTCAATTGTAATTATATATATTTTTTTTATATCAAAAATATTATTAGATCTTATATTTAAATATAAATCATTACAATCTTCAATATCATTTAAAATAAATTTATTTATTATTTTTTTTTTTATACTTAAAATTTTTATTATATTAGATTTTAATACATTTATTATATATAAATCCTTACAAAAAAATATATAATTTTTATATTTTAAATTTAAAATTATATCCTTCATATTTTTTTTTAAATAAATATTTAAAAAAGTAAAAAATTAATTATTTTTTTTTCATTATTTATATATGTATTTTTTATTTTTTTATCTTTTATAAATAATTTAAAATTATTTAATTTATTTATAATCTTTATTATTTTTTTATTATTTATATATTTTTTAAAATGAATTTTAAATTTATACTTATTATTTATGTATATTAAATATGTATTCTCTTTTTCTATATATGAATAATTATTATAATCTGGCCATTTTTCAAAATCTATATTAGACATTCCTAATTTATTCCATAATATAAATGATATATGTGGAGCAAATGGATATAATAATTTTATTAAAGTTTTTATAAAATTATTTATAATATCATAATTATAATTATATTTATCATTTATAATAATATTATAAATTATATTAGTAAGTTTTATAATATTAGAAATAGATGTATTAAGAGTTTGTTTTTTTTCTATATCAAAAGTTATATTTTTTATTTTATTAAAAAATTCTTTATTTAAATATAAATAATTTTTTTTTTTATTTAAATTTATTTTTTTATTATTTAAATGAATTAAAACTAATGACCATAATTTATTTAAAAATTTATAAATACCTATAATATTATTTTCTTTCCAAATTATATTTTTATTAACAGGAGCTAAAGATATTATAAAAACTCTTAAAGTGTCTGCTCCATATTTTTCTATTATTTCAGAAGGATTTATTCCATTATTTTTTGATTTAGACATTTTACATAATCCATTATAAAATATTTCATTATTATTTTTATCAAAATATTTAATATTATTATTTTCAATTTTTTTTTTTATTTCATAAAAAGGGACCCAAATTATATTATTTTTTTTATTTATATAATAATAAGATTCAGATAAAACCATTCCTTGACAAAGTAATTTAATTGCTGGTTCATCATATTTTATAAAATTTAGGTCTCTTAATAATTTATTATAAAATCTAAAATATAATAGATGAGAAGTAGCATGTTCTATACCTCCTATATATTGATCTATTGGAAGCCAATAATCAACATTTTCTTTATTTACTAAATATTTACTTTTATTACATGTAAATCGTATATAATACCAAGAAGATTGTATAAAAGTGTCTAATGTATCATTTTCTAAATAAAATATATTATTATTTATATAAATTTTTTCTTTATCATTTGAATAATAATTTTTAACTTTAATTGGTAAATAAATATCAGGAATTTCTACTATTTTATCATTTTTTGTTGCCATGGGTATTGGAACACCCCAATTTCTTTGTCTAGATATACACCAATCTTTTAAATTATATGTATATGTTTTTTTAAAATTAAAATTTATTTTTAAAATATTATCATCTCTCATTATATTATTTGATATAGAATATGTATTATATAATATATCTTCATATAATATTTTTTCATTTTTGTATTTTTTTTTATTTAAAAAAAATAAATAATTTTTTAAATTTATATCAATAAGTTTATTATTGTAAATTTTATTTTTATATATATAAATCATATAATTAGAATCTATAATATTTATATTAATAAATCTGTTAATTAAATTATTTATAGCTAATATATTTGTTTTAATATATCCATATTTTTTTATATGTTCTATTACATTATTGTTATATAATTTAATATTTTTTTTATTCATTATAAATGACAATATATATTTTGATAATTTATTTTTTAAAGATATAAAAATAAATTTTATATTTAAAAAATCATATATATTTTTGAAATTTATTATAATTTCTTTATTATTTAAATTAATTAAATTAAATTTAATAACTATCCATTTATTTTTTCCTATCCACTTTTTCTGCATATTTTTTACTTCTTTTGGCCAAAATTTTAATTTATTTATATTATTTAATAATTCATCTGAATAATTTGTTATTTTAATAAACCATTGTTTTATAAATTTTATAGATACATAATTATTACATCTCCAACATTTATTATTTATAACTTGTTCATTAGCTAATACAGTTTTATCTTTATTACACCAATTTACAGAAGAATACTTTTTATAAATAATTTTTTTTTTATATAATTTTTTAAATAAAAATTGTTCCCATTTATAATAATTTTCATTACATGTTATAATTTCTTTATCCCAATCAAAACTAAATCCTAATAATTTTAATTGTTTTCTCATATAATTTATATTATTAAAAGTCCATTTTTTAGGTGACAAATTATTTTCAATAGCAGCATTTTCAGCTGGTAAACCAAAAGAATCCCATCCAATTGGAAATAAAACATTTTTACCATTCATTCTATTAAATCTAGCAAAAATATCACCAATAGTATAACTTCTTATATGACCAATATGTAATTTTCCTGAAGGATATGGAAACATTGATAAACAATAATATTTTTTTAATGTTTTATCATTACTTACTTTAAAAGTATTAAATTTTTTCCAAAAATTTTGAACAAATTTTTCAATAATTTTATGATTATATAATTTCATAAATATATTTTATTTTTTTTAGTAACTTTTATTTTTTTAATTTGAATTTTTTTAATATAAAAAGTTCTTTGTTTTTCATAATATAATTATCAATATTATTTTTATGAGTATATCCTAAAATATGTAAAAACCCATGAGTTATTATGTGAATCCAATATAAATATAATTTTATATTATATATTTTTGATTCTTCTTCTATTTTATCTTTAGACATTATAATATCGCAAAATAAAATCTTTTTTTTAAAATAATAAATTTTTGAATTAAAAGTCAATATATTTGTAGATCTGTTTATATTTTTATATATATTATTTAATTTAGTAATTTCTTTATTATTTGTTATATATAAACATATATTATATGTATTATTATTATTTATAATTAAATAATTTATTATATTAAATATATCTATCTTAGTTGGAAAATAATTATTTTTTCTTACTTTATTAAAAATTATATTTAATTTAACACTCATATTAATTATTATATAATAATGTAATAATTATTTAAAAAAAAAATAAAACATAATATGTTAAAAATATTTGACACTTACAGTAAAAAGAAAAAAATATTCATTAATAATGATAATCTAATAAAAATATATGTATGTGGTATTACTCCATATTCTTATTGTCATATAGGACATATTAGAACTTTTTTAATATTTGATATTATAATAAGATATTTAAAATACTTAAATTATAAGATAATTTATGTAAGAAATATTACAGATATAGATGATAAAATAATTAAAAAATCAATAGATAAAAAAATTAATGTAATAAAATTAACAAAATATTTTATAAAAAAAAATAATATAATATTTAATAAATTTAATATAACTAAACCAAACTATGAACCAAAAGTTACAGATAATATAAAATATATTATTGATAATATTAAAATTTTAATAAAAAATAAAAATGCTTTTATAGATAAAAATGGAGATGTAATTTTTAATACATCTTCATATAATTATTATGGAAAATTATCAAATAGAAAAACAAATAATAATTTTGTATTATGGAAATTAAACAATAATAATAAAAATGAATTACTATGGAAATCTCCATGGGGTTATGGAAGACCTGGATGGCATATAGAATGTTCAGTTATAAGCAATAAAATATTAGGAGATCAAATAGATATTCATGGGGGAGGATATGATTTATTATTTCCTCATCATGAAAACGAAATAGCACAATCTAATTGTTTATATAAAAATTTTAATATTAAATATTGGATTCATATTGGAACTGTTAATGTTAAAAATAATAAAATATCAAAATCATTAAATAATTATATAGGAATAAATAAACTATTAAATAAATTTAATATAAATACAATAAGATATTATCTTACTAAAAAAAAATATGAAAAACCAATAAACTTTAATATTTCTAAAATAGAAAAATCAAATATAGAATTAGATAAAATAAATATTTTTTTTTCAAATAAATATTTAAATAAAACAGAGATTAATTTAAAAAAAAAAACAATAATAAAAAAAAAATATATATTTAATAAATTCATTGATTATATGAATGATGATTTTAATATCCCAAAAATATATGATTTATTATTTAATACAATAAAAAATATAAAAAATAGAAATATTGAAAATAAATATTTATACAATATTTTAAAAGAAGTTAAATTAATAATGAAAATATTAGGATTTAAATAATACCCAGGACGAGACTCGAACTCGTACAGCATAAAAGCTAAGGGATTTTAAGTCCCTTGTGTATACCAATTTCACCACCTGGGTTTTAAAAAAAAGCGCGTTCTGGAATCGAACCAGAATAAAATGGATTTGCAATCCACTACATAACCATTCTGTCAACGCGCTAAATAAAAGCGGGAGACGAGATTCGAACTCGCGACTTTAACCATGGCAAGGTTATACTCTACCAACTGAGTTACTCCCGCATATAATTTTATATTATTATATAAAAATTAAAAATCTTTATCAATATTTTTTTAATTATTAATAATATAAAATATTCTTATAAAAAATAAATTAAATCCTATTTTTTCATTAAAATAATAATTTATATATTTATTATACTTAAATAAATATTTTATAAATAAATTTAAATTTTTAATAGAAGCATTATTAGATATATATAAAATTTTTTTTATATCATTTTCTGAATATAAAATAGGATTTATTATATAATTTTTATCTATTTTTAACATAAATAATATATGTAATATATTTATAATATTAATAAATATATTATTATAATTAAATGTATATTTATTTATATAATTTATACATTTATTAAATAAACATATATTATTTATAACAATAGAATTTATAATATCTAATAATAAATTAATATCACATATATTTAATATTTTATTTACAATATCAATATTAATTGTATTATTATTAGATATTAATATACATTGTTCTAATATATTTAAAGAATTTCTAATACTACCATTTGAAAAAATTGATATATTATACAATGATTTTTTTGTATATTTTATATTCTCATTATCTAATATAAAAACTAATCTTTTCACTATATCACAAATAGATATTTTTTCAAAATTTAGAACAATACATCTAGATAAAATATTTTCTGGTATTTTTTTTATATCATTAGTAGCAAGTATAAATTTAATATAATTTGGAGGTTCTTCTAATGATTTTAATAATGCACTAAATCCTTGTTTAGATAGAATATGTATTTCATCTATAAGATAAATCTTATACTTACTTTTAATAGGATAATATATTATATTTTCTAATAATAATTTTATATCATCTATGCTATTTTTTATAGCAGCATCAATTTCTATATAATCATAAAATTTATTTTCATTTATTAAAATACAATTTTCACATGTATTACAAGGGAAATTATTACTTTTTATTAATAATTCATTAATATTAATACAATTAATAGATTTTACTAATAATCTAGCTATTGTAGTTTTACCTATTCCATTATACCCAGTAAATATATAAGAATGATGTATTTTTTTAAAAAAAATAGCATTTTTAAAATATTTTACTATGTTTTTTTGACCTATTATATCATTAAAAGTATTTGGTCTCCATTTTGTATATAAATTATCATACATATAATATATTTATAAATTATGAAAAATATTTATTATTTTAATAAACTATTACATTGAGATCTATATCTTAATACATGATCCATTAAAACAATAGATATCATAGATTCAATAACAGGAACGGCTCTTATACCAACACATGGATCATGTCTACCTTTTACTAAAATTTTAACATCATTGCCATATTTATCTATAGTATTTCCTTCTATAGATATACTTGATGTAGGTTTTATAGCAACATTTATTAATATATCTTGACCAGTACTTATACCTCCTAATATACCACCAGAATGATTACTTAAAAACCCTTTTGAAGACATATTATCTCTATTTTCACTACCTTTTTGATAAATTACATTAAAACCATCACCTATTTCTATACCTTTTACAGCATTTATGCTCATAATAGCATGAGATAAATCAGCATCTAACTTATCAAAAACTGGTTCTCCAAGTCCATATGGAACATTTGTAATAACAACACTAACTTTAGCTCCTATAGAGTCTCCATTTTCTCTTAATTTATTTATTAAATTTGATAAATCATTTATTATGTAATCATTAGGACAAAAAAAATCATTTAAATTTATATACTTCCAATCTAAAAATTCACAATTTATATTTCCAATTTGTGATATATACCCTTTTATTTCTGTATTAAATACATTTTTTAAATATTTTTTTGCTATAGCTCCTGCAGCTACTCTAATTACAGTTTCTCTAGCCGATGATCTACCACCACCTCTATAATCTCTATGTCCATATTTAATAGAATATGTATAATCTGCATGACCAGGTCTATATATATCTTTTATATTATTATAATCTTCAGATTTAAAATCATTATTTTTAACTAAGATACCTATACTTGCTCCTGTAGTCATTCCATTATATAAACCAGATAATATTTCTATTTTATCATTTTCTTTTCTATATGATGTATATTTTGAATTTCCAGGTTTTCTTCTATCTAATTCTTTTTGAATATCTGATTCAGATAAATAAAATTTAGGAGGCATTCCATCAATTATTCCACCTAAAGCAATTCCATGTGATTCGCCAAATGTTGAAACTTTAAATATTTTACCAAAACTATTTCCTGACATAAAACACCAATAATTAGTTATTTATATATATATTAATAATATACATCATTAATATAATTAATTCAATTAATTATATAAAATATAATATTTTTAAAAATAATAATATTATGTAATAATATATATATAAAATTACTTTTATTATTTTTAAATTATTTTTTTTAAAAAAAATATATATAAATTATGTCTATAGTAAATAAACAAGCACCAAATTTTATAGCTTCTGCTATATTAAAAAATAACAAAATAGTAAATAATTTTAATTTTAAAAATTATTTAAATAAAAAAATAGGAATATTATTTTTTTGGCCTATGAGTTTTTTAAATATATATTTAGAAGAAATGATATTTTTTAATAAAAACTACAATAAACTTTTAGAAAATAATGCAAAAATTATAGGAATATCATGCGATTCAGAATTTGCTAATTTAAAATGGAAAAATATTATAAAAAAAAACAATAAAATAGGGAATATAAATTTCCCAATAGTATCTGATAAAAAAAGAGAAATAATTAGATTTTATAATATAGAAAATGAAAACACAGGAATGGCATTAAAATCTATTTTTATAATAGATAAATGTAATATAATAAGATTTGAGTTAATACAATATAATATATTTTTTAAAATAAATATAATAAGTATTTTAAATATAATAAATTTTTTAAATAAGAAATAAAATAATATTAAATTTTATATGATACTAAAATAGTCGCTTATTTTTTTTTTATAAATAAGAGGAAAGTCCGGACTCCAAGAGCAATGATGCCAGATAACGTCTGGAAGATGAAAATCTATGACAAGTGCAGCAGAAAATATACCGCTTTTATAAAAAAAAGTAAGGGTGAAATGGTATGGTAAGAGCATACCTTTAATTTTTGGTAACAAAATTTAAAATGTAAACTTCCATCAGGAGAAAGACTAAAAATAAGTTTTTACTGCTCGTAATATTTTTTTATTTAAAAAAATAAACTTTAGGTAAGTCGATTGAATTAATATGTGAATATTAATCTAGATTAATGACTATTTTAAACAGAATCCGGCTTAACAGTATTCTAATTAATTTTTAATATTATTTTTTTTCTAAAAAAAAATTTTTATGAATTTTATAATTTTAAAACTTTTTGTTATTTTATCATTATTTTTAAATGGAATTAATAAAACTTTTTATACTATTTCTTTTTCTTTAATAACCAAATTTATTTTAGATAATAGAAATTTAAAAAATAAAATAAAAAACAATATATTAAAAAATAAAATCATATTTTTAATAAAAAAAAATAAAAAAATAAATAATATAAAAATATCAATAATATTAAATAATAATATATTATTAATTTTAGGAAATATAAATAATATTAAAAATTTAAAAATTATAGAAAATATTTTAAATAATAATATAAACAATGATATAAATATATATAATAAAACTATTTGTAAAAAAAGTAATTACATATCTGAAATAAATGATATATTATTAAAATTTAAAATATATAAAAATATTATTATAAATAAAAAAATTTATTTATTAAAAAATAAAATATATGTACATAACAATAAAATTTATATATTTATATTTAAAAATGATATTAAAAATTTAAATAACTTAAATGAAATATTAAATAATTTTAAAAATAATAAAATATTTTTTAATAAAAATATTATCTTTTAGAAAATTGAATTCTTTTTCTAGATTTTTTAAAACCAAATTTTTTTCTTTCTACTTTTCTAGAATCTCTAGTAATTAATTTATTTTTTTTAAGTATACTTTTATAATTTATATCATAATTTAATAAAGCTTTTGATATTCCATGTCTTATAGAATATATTTGTCCAAATTCACCACCTCCTTTTACTGTTATTAAAATATCAAATTTTTTTAAATCAAGATTAACTATTTTAATTGGATAAATTATAATATTTTCTTTTATAAAATTATTTCTACAAAAAATATCAATTTTTTTATTATTAATAACAAAATTACCATTACCATTTTTTATAAATACTCTAGATATAGCATTTTTTCTTTTACCTGTTCCATAAAAATAATTTTTCATATATTATTATATTATATTTTAATAATTGTTGGATTTTGTGAAATATGATTATGATTAGAATATTTATATACCTTTAATTTATTAATAAATATTTTTTTTAATTTATTTCTAGGTAACATATTTTTTACAGCATTTATTAAAACTAAATTACTATTTTTTAAAAATAAATCTTTCAAAATATATGTTTTTAAATTACCTATATAACCACTATGTCTATAATATTTTTTTTTATTTAATTTATTTCCAGAAAATATAATTTTTGAAGAATTTATAACTATAATATAATCACCATTATCTATATTATTTTTATAATTTGATTTATGTTTTCCTTGTAATATAATCGATATTTTACTAGCTAATCTTCCTAATATATAATTGTTAGCATCTAATATATACCATTTTTTCTTATCATTACTTATAGTCTTTGTAAAACTTTCATTAAAAAACATAATACTTTATTAAGTTAATTTAATTTAAAAAAAATAAACAATTTAATATTATTAATTTCATAATAAATACAATTTAATATATAATAAAACTAATCATAAAATAAAAAATAAAAAATTTTTAATTTTGTATAATTATGAAATATTTAAAGTTTAAATTAATTTTAATTATAATATATTTTTTTATAAATTCAAAAAATTTAGCATATTCTTATTTTTTAAATAATAGTTTATCTAATATAGTTGACGAAACTTCTCCGTCTGTAGTTAGTATATATACTATAAATAGAAAAAAAATATACATTGATATACCTAAAGAATTTAAATTTTTTTTTGGAGAAAATATTTTTAATAAAAGAAACTATAATAAAAAATATTTTGAAGGATTAGGATCTGGAGTAATAATAGATTCTAAAAATAAATATATTATAACTAATAATCATGTAGTAAATAATGCTAGCAAAATAAAAATAAAATTTTACGATGGGAAAGAGTTTGATGCAAATATAATAGGAAATGATTATATATATGATATAGCTTTATTAAAAGTAAATATAAAAAATTCTAATTATTTATTAAAAGAAATAAAATTTTGTAATTCAGATTTAATAAAAGTTGGAGATTTAGCTATAGCAATAGGTAATCCATTTGGATTAGGTCAAACTGTAACATCAGGAATAGTTTCAGCATTGGGAAGAAAAGGGTTAAATATAATAAATGGATTAGAAAATTTTATACAAACAGACGCTTCTATAAATAAAGGCAACTCTGGTGGAGCGTTATTAAATGTAAAAGGCGAACTAATAGGAATAAATACAGCAATTCTTACTCCAAATGGATGTAATATAGGTATAGGATTTGCTATACCAAGTAATACAATAAAAAAATTAAGTACTCAATTAATAAAATATGGAAATATAAAAAGAGGTTATATTGGAATAAAATGTATAGAGTTAAATAATAAAACTTCTAATATATTAAAAACAAATATTATAAATGGAATATTTGTAAATGAAGTAATTAAAAATTCTCCTGCTGAAAAATATGGAATAAGGTCTGGAGATGTAATTGTTACTATAAATAATAAAAAAATAAATAATCTTTTTGAATTAAAATCCTTAATTAATTTAACTTTTATAAATGAAATTTTAAAATTTAAAATTTTAAGAAATAATAAATTTAAAATTATACATTTAAAATTATGTAAAAATAAAAATAAGCATAAAAAAACAATTTATCCAATGTTTAATGAAATTTTTTTAAAAAAAATACTAAAAAACAAAAATAAATTAATTAAAATAATAGATATAAAAAATAATTCAAAATTATATAAAATTGGTATAAGAAAAAATGATTTTATAATAAAAATTAATAATTTTGTTATTAATAATATAAGACAATTAAAAAAAATAGTAAATGATAAAATTGTGATAAATTATATATATATATTAAGAAATGGAAATAAAATTTTATTCTTTATCAAAAATAATTAAAATATAAAATATTTATTCCTATAGATTTTAATTTATAAAATATATTTTCATATCCTCTATCTATATAATCTCCTTTATCTATTATAACAGATTGCCCTATTGCATAAGTTCCTGCTAATATTAATGACATAGAACATCTTAAATCTTTAGCATATATTGTTTTACCAAATATATTATTTACACCTGTACATAATATTTTAAAATTTGATAATATTTTTATATTAGCTCCCATATTTATTAACTCATTTACATGAGAAAATCTATTAAAAAATATATTCTCTGTTATATATGATATTTTATTATTATTTATAATATTTAAATTTGTAAATATAGGTTGTAAATCTGTTGGAAATTCTGGATATACATTACTACTAAAAGTTACAGGTTTATGTTTTTTATACATAGATATATATATATAATCATTTCCTGTTTTAATATTAGCTCCAGAAATTTTTAATACATCTATTATTTTTGTAAGATATTTGTTATTAGTATTTAAACAATATAAACTTCCTTTATTTAGTACACAAGATAATAAAAATGTTCCTGTTTCTATTCTGTCTGATAAAACTTTATATACACCTCCATATAATTTTTTAACACCATAAATTATTAAAGTATTATTAATAATATTTATATTTGCCCCTATTGTATTTAAAAAATTTATTGTATCTATTACCTCAGGTTCAGTCGAAACATTATTTATTATAAATTTTCCATAAGACAAAACTGATAAAAAAATTGCATTTAATGTTACTCCTACACTTATTTTTTTTATATATATCTTTTTATTAGTTATTTTTTTAAACATTTTTAATTCAATATATTTTTTATTTAAATTTATAATTTTTATATTAAAATCTTTAAAAACTTTAATATGTAAATCTATAGGCCTTTTACAAAAATTACAACCTCCAGGAAATGAAATTTTAACTTCTCCAAATCTTAATAATATTGAAGGTATAATATTAATAGAAGAACGTATTAATTTAGATAAATATAACGGTATTATATTTTTATTTATATTTTTATTATTTATATAAAGATTTGAATTTATAAAATTTATTTTAGAACCTAATAATTTTAAAATTTTTAGTAAAACATTTATATCTTTTATATTAGGGATATTTTTAATTAAAATATCTTCATTTGATAATAAAGAAGATATTATTATTGATAATGATGAATTTTTAGATCCTGATATTTTTACATCTCCATTTACTTTATTTCCTCCATACACAAATATTTTTTTCATATTAATATATTAAAATTTTATAATTTTATAACTAAAATATATTATATTATATATATAATAAATAATATAATAATAAAAAATATTAAATATTAATTTAATATAAAATTATGAAAAAAAAAAAAATAAATAATAAAATATATGATAATAAAATTTTTGATTTAATAAATAAAGAATATATAAGACAAAAAAATCAAATAAATTTGATTGCATCGGAAAGTTACTCATCAATAGATGTTATGAAAGCGCAAGGATCATGTTTAACAAATAAATATTCTGAAGGATATCCTAATAAAAGATATTATGAAGGATGTAAATATGTAGATGAAATAGAAAAAATAGCAATTATGAGAGCAAAAAAAATATTTGATTGCGATTATGTAAATGTTCAACCACATTCAGGATCACAAGCAAATTTAGCAGTATATAATTCTTTATTAAACATAGGAGATACTGTCTTAAGTATGGATTTAAAACATGGAGGTCATTTAACACATGGTTCAATATTTAATATATCAAGTAAATTATATAATTTTAAATATTATAAATTAAATAAAAAAGGAGAAATAAATTATAACAATATATACAAATTATCAAAATTATATAAACCAAAAATGATAATAGCTGGTTCTTCATCTTTTTCTGGTATAATTGATTGGAAAAAAATAAGTAATATTGCAAAAAAATTTAATTCTTATTTTTTTGTTGATATGTCTCATATTGCTGGATTAGTTGCAGCCAAAATTTATCCTAATCCTATTTATTTTGCAGATATAGTATCATCCACAACACATAAAACATTATCAGGACCAAGAGGTGGAATTATTTTATCAAAAAATAAAGATATAAGTTTTTATAATAAAATAGATAAATCTGTATTTCCTGGAATACAAGGTGGTCCTTTAATGCATGTTATAGCAGCAAAAGCTATATGTTTTAAAGAAGCTATGTCCAATAAATACATAATATATCAAAAAAATATTATAAAAAATATAAAACAAATGGCAAATATTTTTAAAAATAGAAATATAAAATTAGTATCTGATTCTATAGAAAGTAATTTATTATTATTAGATTTAAGAAAATATAATTTAACAGGATTAGAAATATCCAATATATTAAATAATTATAATATAATAGTTAACAAAAATTTAATACCAAATGATAAATTAAATTCTAATATAACATCGGGAATTAGAATAGGAACAACATCTATAACAAGAAGAAATATAACACCTAAATATATAAATATAATAACAAATATTATTTGCAATATAATTACAGATATAAAATATAGAAATAAAATAAATAATAATTTTAAAAAAATAATTTATAATATATGCAAAAAATTTCCAATATATTAAAATGTAAAAAAAAAATAAATTAATATTTTGAAATTATTAATTTTAAAATTAATAATGTTTATATTTTTTTTTTATTTATAAATATATTATATTATATATAATAATTTTTTTTTTTAATATATAATTAAATTAAAAAAATAAAACATCTTAATAATATTTATATATAAATAAATATGAAAATAAATTTAATAAGTAATAAAGAATTTAATGAAAATATAAATTATAGAAAATCAGTATTTTCATATGTTTTTGATAATGAAAATTTTGAATATAATAATAAATTAATATGTAATGAATATATTAAAAAAATAATAAAAAAAGAATTATTTTACAATAAATTGAAATATAAAAATATAATTTTATATGATATAAACGATTTAAAATTAGATAATTTAATAATAATTAAATGTATTAATAATTTAGAATTTGATGATTATGAATATAAAATATTAATAAAAAAATTTATAAATATATTAATTGATACAAATATTAATGAGTGTTCATGTTTGTTAACTTTAATACCAGTTATAAATAGAGATTATAATTGGAAAATAAGAATTACAACTAAAATTATAAAAGATAATATATATAAATTTGATAGATTTAAAAAAGATAATATTAAAATTAATATAAAAAAAATAAATTTAATTCTATCTGATGATAATGATTTTGAATATTTAAATAATATTTTAAATGAAATAAATATAATTACAGATGCTATTAATCTTACAAAAAATCTAAGTAATCTTCCATCTAATATATGTAATCCATTATATATATCAGAAAAATGTAAAGAATTATCTTTAAATAATAGAGATATTTTATATGAAAATATTGATAAAAAAAAAATGGAATCTTTAGGAATGAACGCATATTTATCAGTTTCTATGGGATCTAATAATCCAATAATGTCTATATTAAAATATAATGGATGTAAAAATAATTTTAAAAATCCTATAGTTTTAATAGGTAAAGGTATTACATTTGATACTGGAGGAATATCTCTAAAAAACTCTTATAATATGGATGAAATGAAATTTGATATGTGTGGAGCCGCTTCTGTATATGGAATTATATACGCTATAAATAAATTAAAATTAAATATTAATGTAATAGGAATATTATCATTATCTGAAAATTTAATTGATAAAAAATCATATAGACCTGGTGATATAGTAAAAACAATGTCTGGAAAAACTGTTGAAATTATAAATACAGATGCTGAAGGAAGATTAATATTATGTGATTCAATTACTTATTCTTATAAATTTAATCCATCAATTATAATTGATATAGCAACATTAACTGGAGCTTGTATTATATCATTAGGAAATAATTTTAGTGGATTAATTTCTAATAATGATTTTGAATCAAATGAAATAATAGTAGCATCTAATGAAATAGATGATAAAGTATGGAGATTACCGTTAATAAAAGATAATCAAAATCAAATAAATTCTAATATAGCTGATATAAAGAATTTAGGAGATGGAAAATGTGGAACTATAACTGCTGCTTGTTTTTTATTTAATTTTATTAAAAAAAATTCCATTTGGATACATTTAGATATTGCTGGAACAGCATATGATGAAAATAAAAAATCAACTGGAAGACCTGTTTATTTATTAACTCAATTTTTAATTAATAAATCAAAAAATATTAGATAATTTTTAATGAAAATAGAAAAAAATTTTGAAATAAGTATATATAATTATTGGGAAAAAAATAATATTTTTAAAAATAAAAATTCAAACAATAATAATTATTCTATGATATTGCCTCCTCCAAATATAACTGGAAAATTACATATAGGACATACATTTCAACAAACAATTATGGATTTTTTAATAAGATTCAATAAAATGAATGGTAAAAATGTTCTATGGCAACCTGGATTAGATCATGCTGGAATTGCAACACAAATTTTAATAGAAAAAAAATTTAATAAAGAAAATTTTAAAAATAATAAAAAATTTCTAATAAAAAAAACAAAATCTTTTAAAAATGAATTAGATATTTCAATACTAAACCAAATGAAATCATTAGGAAATTTTATAAATTGGAAAAATATTAGATTCACAATGGATAAAGATTTTAAAAAATCAGTTAAATACGCGTTTATAAAATTATATAATAATCAATTAATTTATAAAGATAAAAAAATTGTAAATTGGGATATAAAATTAAAAACAGCTATTTCGGATTTAGAAGTTTCATATAAAAATATAACTTGTGATAGTTTTTTTATTAAATATAAATTATTAAATTCTAATAAAAATGTAATAGTATTTGTTAATGAGTTAGAAAAAATATTAGGCACTACAGCTATTGTTACTAATAATATAGAATTATTTAATTCTTTTAAAAATAATAAAGCTATATTACCTATAGTTAATAGAATAATTCCAATAATTTTTGATAAACATGTTAATGAATCAAATGGTAATTTTATAAATTTAATACCAGGTCATAATATAAATCATTTTGATTTAGCTATTAAGCATAATTTACAAATTATAGATATATTTTCAAATAATGGAAAAATAAAAAAATATATTGATATAATAGATAAAAATAAAAAATTTATATATATAATGAAATTACCAAAAATATTATACAATTTAAATATAACAAATTGTAGAAAAAAAATATTAGATTTATTAAATTCATTAAATATAATAGAAAAAAAAATAAGTGATAAATTAAATATACCATTTAATAATAGAAATAATTCTTATGTAATTCAAAAAATTACAGATCAATGGTTTATAAAAACAAATACATTATTAAAAAATTCTATTAATTTTATAAAAAATAAAAAAATAAAATTTATACAAAAAAATTATGAAAAAATTTATTTAAAATATATAAGTTCTATGAAAGATTGGTGTATATCTAGACAAATATGGTGGGGGCATAGAATACCAGCATGGTATGATAAAGATAAAAATATTTATGTTGGAAAAAATAAAAAAGATCTGTTTAATAAATATAATTTAAATAAAAATATAAAATTATACAAAGATAAAAATGTATTAGATACATGGTTTTCATCTAGTATATTTAGTTTTGCATCATTAGGATGGCCAAAAAAAACATTAAAATTTAAGTTATTTCATCCAACTAATATAATAATTACTGGTTATGATATAATATTTTTTTGGATATCTAGAATGATAATGATGACTTCATTTTTATTAAAAGATGAAAAAAATAATATACCTTTTAAAAAAATATATATAACTGGATTAATAAATGATAAATATGGAAAAAAAATGTCTAAATCTAATAATAATGTAATAGATCCAATAAATATAATAAATGGAAAATTATTAAATAATAATAAAAAAAATTATTATGTAATAGATTCTTTAAGAATGACATTATTATCATTAAATAATAGTAAAAATATAAATTTTAATATAAATAATATATATAATTATAAAAATTTTTGTAATAAATTATGGAATTCTAGTTTATATATAATCAATAATTGCAAAAATATAAAAAAATGTAATTTTTATAAAATAAAAATAAAATTAGATATTAATAAATGGATAATAATTGAGTTAAATGAAATTATTAAAAATTCAATATTTTTTATAAAAAAATATAAATTTAATATTTTTATAAATTTAATATATAATTTTTTTTGGCATAAATTTTGCGATTGGTATATAGAAATGACAAAATTTTATTTCAAAAAATATAAAAAAAAATATATTAATGAAATAAAAAATGTTTTATTGTTTGTGATTATTAATATAATAAAATTATTGCATCCTGTTATACCATTTATAACAGAAAAAATATGGATATTAATTAATAATGATATTTTTTTGAAAAAAAAAAATAAATCTATTATTTTTCAAAATATTAATTATAAAAAAATTACAATAGATAGAGATAATATTTTAAAAAAAAAAATTATTTATTTGCAAGAATTAATAATTTTAACTAGAAAATATATAAAAAAAGGTAAAAATATTATAAATTATATTGTTTTAAATGATAAAAAATATTTATATATAATAAAAAAATATAAAAACATAATGATTTTTTTATTAAAAATAGATAAAATTTATATAAATTTTAAAAAAAAAAATATTAAAAATAATTATATTAATATTAAAATATAAAAAAAAAATTGATTATTTTTTTATATAAATATATAATTCAATTTAATGGCTCCTTAGCTCAGTTTGGTAAGAGCAAACGACTCATAATCGTTAGGTCGTTGGTTCAAATCCAACAGGAGCCATTATTTTTATTCATCTAAAAAATTTTTTAATATATCAGATCTACTAGGATGTTTTAATTTTCTTAAAGCTTTTGCTTCTATTTGTCTTATTCTTTCTCTAGTAACGTCAAATTTTTTTCCTACTTCTTCTAATGTATGATCAGTATTATTATCTATTCCAAATCTCATTTTTAAAACTTTAGCTTCTCTTTCTGTTAAACTTTTTAAAATATTTTTTATTGCATTTTTTAAATCTTCTTCTGTTGCTAATTCTAATGGTAATTTATTTGATGTATCTTCAATAAAATCACTTAAATATGTGTCATCATCATCTCCTATCGGAGTTTCCATAGATATTGGTTCTTTAGATATTTTTAATATTCTTTTTATTTTTTCTTCAGAGATTAACATTTTTTTTGACAATTCATATAAAGAAGGTTCTTTCCCTTCTTCTTGTAAAAATTTTCTAGAAATTCTATTTAATTTATTAATAGTTTCTATCATATGAACTGGAATTCTTATTGTTCTTGCTTGGTCAGCAATTGATCTAGTTATTGATTGTCTTATCCACCAAGTAGCATAAGTAGAAAATTTATAACCTTTTCTATATTCAAATTTATCAACAGCTTTCATTAAACCTATATTACCTTCTTGTATCAAATCTAAAAATTGTAATCCTCTATTTGTATATTTTTTTGCTATAGATATTACTAATCTTAAATTAGATTCAATCATTATTTTTTTTGCTTTTTCTGATTTATTTAATCCATTTTTTATTCTAAAATATATACTTTTTATATGAAAAATATTTAATTTTGAAATATATTCAATTTTTTTAATTTTTAAAACAAAAAATACTTTTTTATAATAAAAATTATTATTTTTATCAATATAATTTTTAATATTTTTTAAATAATTATTATTATAAAATTTATTTTTATATCTTAATCTATTAAATTTAAATTTAAATAAAAATATATTTTTGATCTTCTTTTCATATTTATTAATTTTTTTTACTATATTATATACATATTTAACTAAATAATTTAAAAAAACATTAGAAATTTTAAAATTTAAAAATATAGATTGTATTTTTTTTAATTTTTTATTAGTTATACGAGAATAACGTCCATATTTATTCAAACAATAAATAAATTCATTATATTTATTATTTAAATATTTATATTTATTTTTAACAAAATCTAAATCTATATTACACTCATTTTCTATATCATTACTATTTTTTTTATAATCTAAAAATTTTACTATTAATTCTGAAATTTTACTACTTTCATTATAACTATTTTTATATTCTTTTATGAATTTGAATAATAATAAATGATATTCTGATATTGCAATCTGTATATCATATAATCCATATTCTATTTCTTTAGATATTTTTATTTCATTATCTCTAGTCAATAAATTTATTATTCCCATTTCTCTCATATAAGTTTTAGTAGGGCTAGAAAATTTATTACTATTTGTATAAGTTAATTTCAATTCATTTTTATTATTATTTTTTCTAAAATTTACTTCTTCTTCATAATTGTTATTTTTAAAATTATTATTTTTAAAAAAAGTATCATTTAACATAATGTAATTTATAATTTTTATTTAAAAAAAATATTTTTTTTTATAAAACAAAATTTTTACTTAATTTTAGTATTTTTTTATTTAAAAATATTAAATATTTTTTATCTATATCATTTAATAATTTAATAGATTTTATTTTTTTAATTATATTATCATAATTATTATAATACAATAATAGATATACTTTATTTAAAACATGTAAAAAAATTTTATTATTGTTATCATTTTTTATCAATATATTTATTTTAGATATTTTATATAAATAATTAAAATATTTATAATTTTTAAAAAATAAAAGTAAATTTTTATTTATATTATATTTATAACAAATAAATATAATTTTTAAAAAAATTATCATTTCATAATTATTTATAATCTTTAATTCTGATGGTATTATAATAAGTTTATGTAATTCTGGTTTATCTAGTAAAAATTTTATTAAAATCCTTATAGGATTATTGATAAATTTATTTATATATATATAATTTTCATTTTTTTTATATAAAAAACTATTTAATTCATTAATATCAATATTAAATTTTTTACAAATTTTTTTTTTAAAAAAAAATTTCATTAACTTACCAGGAATTAAATCAATATATTTTATCAAATTATTAATTATATTTATTTTATTATAAAAAGAATTTGAGTTATTTTCATAAAATTTAAATATAAAATCAAATATATCTATTGAAGAATTAATTATATTTATAAAATCTTCTTTTTTTATTTTTTGTAATAAAGAATCTGGATCTTCATTTTTTGGCATAATAATAAAACTTATTCTTCTATCATCTGTAAGATATAATAATATTTTATTTATTAAATTATATAATGAATTAAATCCTGATTTATCACCATCATAGCACAATATTAATTCATTTGTATTATTAAATAATATTTTTATTTGATCATTAGTTAAATTACATCCTAAAGAAGATACAGCATAATTTATACCTATATTAAATAAAGATATTACATCAGTATATCCTTCTACTAATAATAATTTAGATATATTATTATTATATATTTGTTTAACTTGATATAATCCATATATACAGTTTTTTTTTTTAAATATTTTACTATCTGAAGAATTTATATATTTAGGTAAATTTTTTTTATATAAATTTTTTCCTCCAAAACCTATTATATTACCATTTATATAATCAAATATAGGGAAAATTAACCTATTATAAAATATGTCAATATAATTATTATTTTTTTTCTTTAATATCCCTATATTAACTAATATATTTAAATTTATTTTATTTATTTTTAAAAATTTATTTATTAATAAATGTGAAGAATATCCTATATTAAATAATTTAATAACATTTAATTTCCATTTTTTTTTAATAAAAAAAAAACTTAATTTATAAAAATTAAATTTATTAAATAAATTTTCAATATATAATTTATTAATATTTTTCATAGATTCAGAATATAAATTATATTTTTTTTTATATATATTATTACTATTTATATATATACCATTTAAACTAGATAATTCATTTACTACTTCTATAAATGTTTTTTTTTTAAAAAAAATTAAAAAGTTTATTATATTTCCATATACTTTACATCCAAAACAATAATAAAATTTTTTACTTTTATTTACAATAAATGAAGGATTATTTTCTTTATGAAACGGACATATAGAAAAATAATTATTACCTATTTTAGTTAAATTAATATATTTAGACAAAATATCTATTATATCTGTATATTCTATAATTTTATTTATAAAATCATAATCAATATTGTTATAATTATTTTTTTTCATTAATAATTTCATTTTTATATATTTATTTTTTTTTGTTTTTTATTTTTTTTCTTTTAGAAGAAGGTTTTTCATAAAATTCTCTTTTTTTTAATTCAGACAATATTCCTGATTTTTCGCATAATCTTTTAAATTTTCTTAATGAAACCTCAAATATTTCATTTTTATTTATTTTTAAAATTGGCATATTATAAAAAAAATTATTTAATTATTAATATAAATTGTTATTTAATATATTATAAAATATTTTTTTTTATTATAATAATAATAATATTATTTTATAAATATTAATAAATTATGAAAATATTAGGAATAGAAACATCTTGTGATAATATTGGAATATCAATTTTCGATTCTATAAAAAATACTTTTGTATTTAATAAAATATTTAATCAATTAATACACAAAAAATATGGTGGAGTTGTTCCTAATTTAGCATCTATTCATCATTCAAATAATATATATGAATATTTTAAAAAAACAATAAAAAAATATAATATTAATATAAATAATGATATAGATTGTATAGCTTGTACAGCTGGTCCTGGATTATTTGGATCATTAGTTATAGGCTCATGTTTTTCAAAATCATTATCTTATTCAATAAAAAAACCATTTTACGAAATAAATCATTTAGAAGGTCATTTATTATCTTCTTTAATATATAAAAAATATAATATAAATAAAATTTTTCCTTTCATAAGTTTAATAATATCTGGAGGAAATACTAAATTAATTTTTTCAGAAAAAATAGGTAATTATAAAATAATAGGAGAAACTTTAGACGATTCTATAGGTGAAATTATAGATAAAATAGCAAAAAAATTAAAATTAAATTATCCAGGAGGTCCAGAAATATATAAATTATCAAAATTTGGTACAGAAAACATATATAAATTTCCAATTCCAATTATTAATAATAATAATTTAAACTTTAGTTTTTCTGGATTAAAAACTTATATTATAAATATAATTGATAAATATAAAAAAATAGATAATAGATTAAAATATAATATATCTTTAGAATTACAAAATACATTATCTAATATATTAATTAAAAAATCATTTAATTCTTTAAAAAAATTTAATGTAAAAACATTATTAATTTCAGGTGGAGTAAGTTCAAATATATTTATAAGAAAAAAATTTAAAACATTTTTCAAAGGAAAAAATATAAAAATATTTTTTCCAAAAATAAGATTTTGTACTGATAATGGTGCAATGATTGCTTATGCTTGTTATATGAATATTTTATATAATAAATACTATTTTCCAAATAACAAATTAAATATATTTATTAATACAAAATGGTCAATAGAAAATGTTTAGTTTTTAATTTATTTAAAATATAATAAAATTTTTTTTTTCTGTCTTATAATTAATTCATTATTTATATTTTTATTTATAAATCCTTCTAAAATTATATCTTTTATAGAAATACAATTAATTAATTTAAATATTTTTATTATTAAATCTTTTTTAAAATAATTAATTTTATTTTTTTTATCTATAAAAACTATCTTTTTATCTAAGTTTATAAAAGATATTTTTATTATTATATTTAATAATTCTAAATTATTATTTATTTTTAATAAATGTAATATATCTATTATTTTAAATAAATTAAAATTATTTAATTCTCTATCTAATTTATATATTAAATCTATTTTTTTAAGAATAAATTTTATTTTTTTTGGTAAATTAAATTTTATAGATAAAATATTAATTTTATTTTTAAAAATAAATATTTTTTTTTTAATATTTTTATTACTTCTTATATAATATTTAAATATTATATAAAACAAAGATAAAAATCTTATTATGTAATTTTTTTCTAAATGATTTATATTTTTATTTTTTTTAAAAAATTTTTTTTTAAAAAAAAATTGATTATTTATATTATTTAATAAATAACCTATTTCTGGAAAAATTATATTAAGTGAATTAGAAATAATTAAAACTCTAAAAAAACATATTGGATTATTTGTTAACATAGTTTTTTTTAATTCTTTCCATATTCTATCATAAGATATATATTTCAATTCTCCACTATATGATATTTTTTTTAACATCTTTATTGTGCTCAATGAGATATTAAAATTTAAATGATATAAATATGAATAAAATCTAGCAACTCTTAATAATCTTAAAGGATCATCAGAAAAATTATTAGACACATGTTTTATTATTCTATTTTTTATATCTTTGATTCCATTAAAAGGATCTATTATATTATTATAAGAATCTTTAGCAATTGCATTTATAGTTAAATCTCTTCTATATAAATCATCAATTATAGTAGTTTTTTTAGAAAAAAAACAAATAAAACCTTTATGGCCAACATTATTTTTAATTTCTTTTCTAGCTAATGCATATTCTTCTTTAGATTTAGGATGTATAAATACTGGAAATTTTTTACCAACTTGTTTATATCCTAATTTAATCATATTATTTATATCTGATCCAACAACTACCCAATCTTTTTCTTTTATAGGTAACTTTAATAATGAATCTCTTATAGCTCCTCCAACAAGATATATTTTCATAAATTTTAATAATATTTTATAAAATTAAAAAATATATATAAAAAAAATATATATTATTTTGTGTTTTTTTTAAATATTATTTTTTAATTTCATTATTTTTGATTTAATTCTAGATGCTTTATTTTTATTTATTATATTTTTATTAGATTTTTTATCTATATAAGACTGAATTTTTATTATATGATCATTATTTAATTCATTATTCTTTTTATATATATTTATTTTTTTTAATAATGTTTTTATAGTAGATTTTGCATAAGAATTTCTTTTTTTATTCCTTATATTTTTAAGTACAAATTTTTTATTTTTCAATTTAACCTCTTAATCTTTATTTATTTTTTTTAAAAAAAATATTATTCAATAATAATATAAAAAAATATATAATTATATTATATAATAATTTAATTTAAATAATTAATTTTACTATGAAATTCATAAATAATCTAAATATTCCAAAAACTTCTTTTTCAATTAAAAATAAAATAAATAATGAATTAGAACTTATAAAAAAAATAAAATATAAAAATATATATAACTTTATAATAAAAAAAAGAAAAAAAAATAAGATTTTTTTTTTACATGATGGGCCTCCTTATGCAAATGGAAATATTCATATAGGTCATGCGGTAAATAAAATTTTAAAAGATATAATAGTAAAATTTAAATTATTATCTGGATATAATATATCTTTTATACCTGGATGGGATTGTCATGGATTACCAATAGAACTTAAAATTAAAAATAATAATTCTAATATAGAATTACTTAATCTTAAAAATACTAATTCTTTTTTTAAAGAATGTAGAAATTATACAAATAATGAAATAGAAAAACAAAAAGAATCTTTTATAAAATTAGGAATAATTGCTGATTGGAAAAATTTTTATTATACTTCAAATTTTAATATAGAATCTAAAATAATAAATATATTAGGAGAATTATTTAATTTAGGATATTTAGAAAGAAAATTCAAACCTGTATATTGGTGTATAAAATGTAAATCATCTATATCAGAAATGGAAGTTATATATAAAAATGAATTATCATTATCATTGTATATTAAATTTGAATTAATCAATGTAAATACAATAAATATTGAAAAAAAATATTTAAAATTTAAAATATATTTAATATCATATACAAATACAATTTGGACATTAAATGATGTTACATCTATATCTGTAAATAAAAATATATTTTACAATATAATTTTTTATAAAAATGAAGTATATATTTTATTTAATAAAATTTTAAAAAATAATAACTTAAAAAATATTAATTATATAAATATAAATACTATAAAGGGGGAAAAATTAATAAATTTAAGATGTATAAATCCACTTAATAAAAAAAATATAAATATAATAAATAATGATAGTATAGATAAAAATATAGAATCCATAATTAATATATCACCAGGACATAATTTAATTGATTATGAATTAGGGATAAAAAATAATTTAGATATTTTAAATTCTATAAATGAAAATGGATTTCTATTTTATAATGAATATAAAAAATATATATATATAGATGAATATAAATTAATAATAAAAAATTTTTTATTTAAAAATAATAAAATTTTTTTATATAAAAATACATATAATAAATATCCTTTTTGTTATAGACACAATTTTAAAATTTTTTTTAGATTAACATATCAATGGTTTATTAATTTAGAACATAAAAATTTAAGAGAAAAAGCAATAGAATTAACTAAAAATGTTAAATGGATTCCAAAATGGGGGAAAAACAAAATACAAAATATGTTATATAATAGATTAGAATGGTGTATATCTAGACAAAGAAAATGGGGTATACCAATTACATTTTTTATAAATAAAAATAACAATGAGATTCATCCTAAAAGTTATCTATTTATAAAAAAAATTTCTAAAAAAATTAAAAAATATGGAATAGAATATTGGAATAATTTAAACATCAAAGATTTTTTAAAAAAAAAAGATTACAATTTATTTTATAAATCTAAAGATATTTTAGATGTTTGGTTTGATTCTGGTTCTTCTTTAATATTTATGTCATCATTATATAAAAGAATGAAAAAATACAAAAGAGCAGATATATATTTAGAAGGTCAAGATCAATATAGGGGTTGGTTTATGTCTTCTCTTTTAATAAATGCGGCTTTATTAAATAAAGAACCATATAAAACAGTTATAACTCATGGTTTTGTATTAGATAATTTAAATAAAAAAATGTCAAAATCATTAGGAAATGTTATAGATCCTAATATATTAATAAATAAATATGGAAGTGATGTTATAAGATTATGGATAGCGTCCTCCAATTATAATAAAGATATAAAAATTTCTATAGAAACTTTAAATAGAGTATCAGATATATATAAAAAAATAAGAAACACATTAAGATTTTTAATATCTAATTTATATGATTTTAATCCTAATATAAATTGTGTTAAATTTAATAATATGGTTAAAATAGATCAATGGATTATAAATAAACTATATTTTGTTCAAGAAAAAATTATGCATAATTATAATAATTATTTATTTAATAATGTTATAACTTTAATATCAAATTTTTGTATTATAAATTTAAGTTCTACATATTTTGAAATAATAAAAGATAGACAATATATATTTAATAGTGATTCAAAATATAGAAGAAGTTCTCAAACAGCCATTTTTCATATATTAAAATCAATATCTATAATTATATCTCCAATATTATCATTTATGTCTAATGAAATATACGACAATTTTATACCTAATAAAAAAAACAAATTAGTTTTTATTGAAAAATGGTATAAATTAAAAAGATTTAATAAAAATGAAAAATTTAATGAAGATTTTTGGAATATAATTTTTAATATAAAACATCAAATTAATATTATTTTAGAAGAAAAAATAAAAAAAAAGTATATACAAACATTTATGGAAATGGATATTATATTATATATAATAAATAAAAAAAAATTTTTCAATAAAATAAATATTTTAAAAAATGAATTAAAATATATTTTTATAGTATCTCATGTACTTTTAGTAAAATTAAAAAAAATTAATAATAATAATAATACTATTAATAATAATTTAAAATTCTCTAAAATAAATTTTATAAAAATAAAAACTTTTCACAATTTTTATAAAAAAAAATGTAATAGATGTTGGAATTTTTATAGAAAAAAATATATAAAAAATAAAATTTGTAAAAGATGTATAAATATAATTAATTATAAAGAAGAAAAAAGATTTTTTGCATAAATTTTTTTTTAAAAATTATATATATTTATGTAGGTTATAAAAATCATTTAATGAAAGTTTATTATGTCTAAAATTAGGGTCACAGATATTTTTTATTTTATCAAAATTAATAAATGATTTTAGACTATTTTTTATCATTTTTCTTTTTTTATTAAAAATTAAATTAAGTAAAAATTTAAATTTTAAAAAATTTATTTTTGATATATTTATATTAAATTTAGGAGTTAATTTTATAATAGAAGAATTTACTTTTGGTATTGGAAAAAACGAATTTGGATATATTTTATAATTAATAATTTCTATATTAAAAAATATATTTATTATTACACTTAATTTTGAATTGAACCCATTTGAACATTTTAATTTTTCTGCAACTTCTTTTTGAATTATAAAATAAGCACTATCTATTATTTTATAATATTTGTTTAAATTTAATAAAATAGGTATTGATGAACAATAAGGTAAACTACCTATTATTTTTAATTTATAATTTTTGTTAATAAACATTAATTTAATTTTTTCAATATTTACATATCTAGCATCTCTATTTAAAATAAATATTTTTTTATATTTTTTAAATTTTTTTAATAAAAAATTATATAAATTTTTATCAATTTCTAATAAAATTAAATTGTTTGTTTTTTTTACTAAAAAACTTGTTATATATCCAAATCCAGCACCAATTTCTAAAATAATATTATTATTTTTTATATCTATTAAGTCTATAAAATATTTTATTAAATTATTATTTATTATAAAATGTTGTCCTAATTTTTTTTTTATTATCATTTAAAATATTTTAAATATTTATTTTATAACATTTATCTAGAATTTTAATATAATTATTATTTATATAGTTATCTATCATTTTTTTTATTAAATACATTGATTTACTTTTTAATATATATTCTTTTATAAAATTATCTTTTAAATATTCATCATAATTATAATATTCATATTCTTTTAAATATATAAAACCCCATTTATTTTTATATTCAAAAAAGTCTGTACACTTATTTTTTTTTATATTTTCTAAATAAATTTTGAATTTTTTATTTTTGTTAAAATGATATAAAAAATATTTTTTACAAATAATATTTTTGTAATTTTCATACATGTTATTATTTTTATAATTATTTAATATTTTTTTTTTTATACCATTAATATAATTTAAATTATTATCACTATTAACTTTATCATTTATTTCGTTATTATAAAAATAATCAAATGTAAATAATTTTATTTTATTTTTATTATTTATTTTTTTAATAGAATTAATTTTAATAAAATAAATAAAATCTGATATATATATTGGACCTATTATATTTTTATTATTATTATAATTTTTATTAATATTTAATTTTAAAATATATGGTAAATTATTAAAATAACAATTAAAATTTTTTACTTCAATAATATTATTTTTTTTATTATATTTTATTTTTTTGTTATTATTGTCTTCTAAATTTTTTATTATTTTATATATATCAAATTTATTTTTATCAAAATTATTATTTTTTATTTTTATTAAATCTAAATTATATGTATTAAATATATCATTAATTATTAAATTATTTTCTCTATTTTTTTTAAAATCTAATATATCATTTTTATTTATTAAATTTATATTATATATTTTGTTTTTTATTATTTTATTAATTAATATCTTTTTTTTAATAAAGTTTTTATATTCTTCTATTTTTAAATTATTTTTATTTATATAATGTAAAAATTCTTTTTTATTTAAACATAAATTTTTTGAAATATTATTTAAATATTTATCAATTTTTATATCTATATTATTTATAATAATATTATTTTTAAAAATATCTTTTATTATCTTATTTATTAAAATTTTATTTAAAATAATATTTTTAAAACTTAGATTATTATCATTATTTAAACTTTCTAAAGATTCAATTTTACAATATGATTCTAAATCATTACTTAATATTAAATTATTATTTATTACTGCAATTATTTTATCATTATATATAATATCATTTGCAAAAGATTCTTTTATAAAAAGAAAAACTAATAAAAAAAAATATATAATATTATTCATTTTAAAAAATAACTTGTAAATTTATAAACCTGATATTTTAATATTATCAATCATTATAGATCCTGATTTTATTATACTTTTATTATTATAATCATTACTCATTAATAAAATATTTTTAAATATTTGTAACAAATTACCAGATATTGTAATTTCATTTACAAATGTATCTATTATACCATTTTTAATTATAAACCCAGAAATTCCTTGAGAATAATCACCAGTAAAAATATTTAATCCTTCACCTATAATATTCGTTACTAATATTCCATTATACATTTCTTTAATTAAATCATCAAATAAAACTTTTTTATGTTTTATAATAAAAATCCAATTATATATTCCATTAGCATTTCCTGTATTAAATAATTTTAACATTTTAGACGAAAAACTATCTAATAAAAAATTTTTTAATATTCCATTTTTTATTATAAATTTTTTTTTTGTTTCTATTCCTTCCTTATCGAACGGACAAGATCCTATTTCTTCTAAAATATGAGGATCTTCTATAATATTCATCCAACTTGGAAATATTTTCTTATTAAAATAATTTTTTAAATAACTTTTATTTAAATATATATTTTTACCATTTATAGATCTAGAAAAATCTAAAAATATATTTGAAACTATATTATTTTTTATAATTATTTTTGATATAGAACTTTTAATTTTTATATAATTTAATTCTAAAAAAGATTCTTTTACAATATTAAAACCAAATTTATCTATTTTATTAATAATTTTTTTAGATCTTTCATTAATATAATCATATTTTTGTGTAATATTATATTTATTTTTAGATGATATTGTGCAATTTATATTATAATAACTTGAATAAAAATTATTTATAACATTATATGTATTTCCATATATAAAATTTTCATATAATTCATAAAATGTTACATCATCTACTTTAGTTATAGAATTATATTTTTTACTATAATCAATAATATTATTTTTAATATTTTGTATTATATTAAATTTATTTTTGTTATAAAAAATATCATCAAAATTTAACAAATTTAAATTTTTAGGATAAAAACACATTAAATGATAATCTGGTATATAAATATGATTATTATTAATTAAAGTGGTAAAACTAATATATTTATTTATCTCATTTTTTATATTTTCTATATTAAAATTGTAAGTTTTAATATTAATAAATTTGTTTTTAATATATAAAAAAATATTAATATAAGAATTATATTTCTTATTTAAAAAAAAAACATTATTTTTTATTGAATATTCTAAACATATATTATATTTAATATTTATATATGAAAAATTTACTTTTTTAATAATAAATATATAATTTAAAATTTTTTTTAATAATTCTATATAAAATTTATTTTTTTTAAATAAATTATTTATTATATCAATTTCTGATTTATTTTTTAAATTCATCTTATTATATTATTTTATATTTTAAAAAAAATTAACATTTATTTAAAATTTTAATTATATTATTTATTTTATACTGATTTAATATTAAATAATTATTTTTTTTTATTTTTTTTATATCAATATCATTAATTATTTTATTAAATCTATTAATATCAACAATATTTATACTAAATTTTTTAATACCTAAACTTATTAATAATTTTATATAATTTTTATTATCTAATATTTCTCCACATAAATATAACTCTTTCTTTAATCCAACAATATCTATAATTTTTTTAATAAAAATAATTATTGATGGATAAATAGATTTATATGAAAAGAAATTTGCGTTTGATCTATCAAAAGCTAAAGTATGCCTAGTTAAGTCATTTAATCCTATAACAAAAAAATCTATATATTTTATTATTTTATTTAAAATCATAATTATAGATGGAGTTTCTATCATAATTCCTATTTTTATATTTTTATCAAACAAAATTTTATTTTTTATAAAATAAAGTTTTACTTTTTTAATTATTTTTTTTATTTCAATTACTTCTTCATATATAGATATCATTGGTAATAATATTCTTATATTTCCAAAGTAAGAAGCTCTTAAAATAGCTTGTATTTGTATAGTTAATATATTTTTTAAATTAAAATAATTTATTTTTTTGTTTTTAAAAAATATTTCTTCTTCTTTATATATATTATTTTTATTACATAAAAAATTATTTCTTAATATATCAAAAATTCTTATTGTTAAAGTATTATTTTTTAATATATTTAAAATTTTTTTATATTGATTAAATTGAAAATTTTCTTCATATATATTCTTATTATTAAATAAGAATTCACTTCTACATAACCCTATATCATAAATATTATATTTATATAATTTTTCAATATCGTAACTAGAGTTTATATTTATATAAAATTTTATATTTTTATTTAAAAAAATATTTTTTTTTATAAATTTATTTTTATTTTCTTTTTTTATTTTTTTTTTATATTTTAAGTTAAATTTATATATTTCTAAAGAATTAGGATTAATAAATAATTTATTATTTATTGCATCTAATATTATATAATCATTATTTTTAATAATATTATATATATTTTTTATTCCTACTATCATAGGTATTCTTAGAGATCTAGCAATTATACAAGAATGAGATATATAATTACCATTTTCTGATATTATTCCTAATATATTTTTATTAATTTCTAATATATATGAAGGCAAAATATTTTTAGAAATTAATATTATATTATTATTATTAATTGATAATAATGTCTTTTTATTTATATTATTTATTAATCTATTACAAATATCAATTATATAATCTGATTTATAAATATTATCTTTATTAAAGATATTATTTATTTTTTTTTTAATTACATAATATATTGAATATTCAGATGAATATAATTTTTTACAAATTGAATCTTTTATTTCGTTTATAATATTTTTATTTTTTAATATTAAAATTTCAGCTTTAAATATTTCATTATTATCATTATTAAATACAATTTTTGCTCTTTTTTCTATATTTTCTAATTCATTAATAGTTAATTTATAAGATAATAAAAATTTATTTAATTCTATATCTATTTCTTTTTTAGATATTTTTTTTTCTTCAATAAAATTTTCTTTTTTAATTATAAAAGCTGATCCTTTACTTAAACCTTTAGAAACAATAATTCCATTATTTAATATCATATAAAAATTAAAAAATTTATTATTAATTTTCTTTATTAATTGATTCTAATAATTTTTCTAATAAATATATAGTTTCAATCTTATATTTATTATATATAACAATAGTTATAATATCATTATTTATAATTTTTAATTTTTGTAATTCAAATAAATTTTTTCCGTTTGCAAAATAATTATATTTTAATATATATAAATTTAAATTAAAATTTTTACAAAAATTTACTATTTTAACCAATGGTCTTATGTGGAATCCTTGTTTTATATTTATTTTAATATTTTTTATATACATAAAATTAAATACATATATTTTAATTATTTATATATAATTTATAATTAATTTATATAAAAAATAAGTTATATTTATAAATAAAAAAAATATTTTAGAAAAAAAATGAATAAAATAAAATTAAAAATTATTAGCTTAATTAAAAAAATTAATTATTTTAATTATAATTATAATATTTTAAATAAATCTATTATATCAGATAATGAATATGATTTTTTATATAACAAATTAGAAATATTAAGTAAAAAATATCCAAATTTAATAAAAAATTATTATATAAATAATATTAATAACAATTTACATTTAACTTCTAATAGTCATAAACATATATTAAAAATGATATCTATTAAAAGCACATATTCAATAAAAAAAATATATAAATTTGAAGAAAATATTATAAAAAAAAATAATATTAAAATAAAAGAATATTGTTGTGAATTAAAATTAGATGGTATAGCTATAAATATTATATATAAAAATAATAATTTATATAAAATTTTAACAAGAGGCAATGGTGAATATGGAGAAGATATCACAAAAAATAAATTTTTTATAAAAAATATTCCTGATAAAATAGTTTTTTTAAATTATAAAAGTCCAAGTTTAGTTGAAATAAGAGGAGAATTATGTATATCAAATTATAATTTTGATTTTATAAACAAAATTATTAAAGAAAAATATAATAAAATTTTTGTAAATAAAAGACATGCTGTATCAGGAATTATAAGAAATAAAATAAAAAATAAAATTTATTATAAATTATTAAATTTTATTGCACATGGTATTGGATATTGTTTTTTTTTAAATAAAAGTTTAAATAAATTTAAAAAACACAATAATCTTTTAAATTATATTAATAAATTAGGTTTTGAAACTGTTGAAAGAAAAATTTGTAAAACAATAAAAGAATCTATAAAATATATAAATTTTATAGAAGATAATTATAAATTTAATAAATATAAATACTTAATAGATGGTGTAATATTAAAAATAAATTCTATAAAATTACAAAACATATTAGGAAATTCAAGTAAATATCCAAATTGGTCTATAGCGTATAAATTCAATTCAACATATAAAGAAACAATATTAACAGATGTAACATTTAATATAACTAAAAATGGAAATTTTATTCCAATAGGTAAAATAAAAAGTATAAATATATCAGGTATTAATATAAAAAAAATTTTTTTACATAATATAAAAAAAATAAAAAGTTTGGATCTAATGATAGGTGATTATATATTAATATACTTATCAGGAAATTTAATACCAACTATAAAAAATGTAATAAAAGATAAAAGAAATAATGAAATAAAAAATATATTTTATCCTAAAAATTGTTTATCATGTAATTATAAATTATCTTTATATAAAGATATATTAAAATGTAATAATTTTTTTTGTAAATCTAAAATTAAATATAAAATAAGTCATTTTTTTTCTAAAAAATGCATATATATAAAATATTTAAATAAAAAAAATATATGTGAATTAATAGATGATAATTTTGTTAAAAATATTATAGATATATTTAAATTAGATTTAAATATATTAAACAAATATATTAAAAATAATAAAAAAGTAAATTCAATATATAAAACAATTAATGGTAAAGTAAATATTAATATAAAAAATTTTTTATATGCATTAAATATAGAAAATATAGGAGAAAAAACATTAAGTATAATATGTAACAATATTAAAAAATATGAAGAATTATTTACATTAAATAATATTTATATTAAAGATTTAAATAAAAATCAATTAAAAAATATAAATATATTTTTTTCTAAAATAAAAAATATAAATTTTATAAAAGAGATTACACAAAAATATATAAATATTATTTTTTAAAAGAAATGGGTCGTGCAGGACTCGAACCTGCGACCAATTGATTAAAAGTCAACTGCTCTACCTTCTGAGCTAACAACCCTCTTTATATAGTAGGTAATATTGGACTTGAACCAATGACCCTCTCCTTGTAAAAGAGATGCTCTACCTCTGAGCTAATTACCTAAATTTATAATTATATAGTATACTTTTAATATATAAAATGGTCAATATTATTTTAAATTAAAAAAAAAATATAAAATGATAATAACAAGATTTGCTCCAAGTCCTAATGGATATTTACATATAGGAAATATAAGAATAGCATTATATTCATGGATATTTGCAAAAAAAAATAATGGTAAATTCTTATTAAGAATAGAAGATACAGATATTAATGATTCCAATAAAATTTTTAAAAAAAATATCATAAAAGATATGAAATGGTTAGGTTTAAATTGGGATAATAAAGTTATAATACAATCTGATAGAATAAATATATATAATAAAATAATAGATGAACTTTTAGAATCTAAATTAGCATATCCATGTTTTTGTAAAATTAATAATAAAATATTTAAAAAAAATAAAAAATATAAAAAATATAATAAATTTTGTAGATATAAAAATTTTTCAAGTTATGATTTAAAAAATAAATTACATGTTATAAGATTTAAAAATCCTATAAATACAGAAATAATTTTAAATGATAAAATATATGGATTAATAAAATTTAATAGTAATGAATTAGATGATTTAATAATAAGAAGGGAAAACAAATTACCAACATATAATTTTTGTGTTGTTGTAGATGATATTTATTCAAAAATAACTCATATAATAAGAGGATCTGATCATATAAGTAATACACCAAAACAAATAAATATATTCAATGCAATGAATTATAAAGTTCCAGAATATATACATATACCTATAATATTAGACAAAAATAAGAATAAAATATCTAAAATAAAAAATAATTTGAATTTAAAATATTTTAAATATAATGGAATTTTATCTAAATCTATAATACATTATCTATCAAGTATAGGTAATTCTTGTTTTGAAAATATTAATAAAAATGTTTTTTCTAAAAAAGAAATAATAAATAATTTTAATATATATAAAATAAATAAATCACAAATAACTTTTGATTACAAAAAAGTATTACAAATAAATAAAAATTATTTATGTTATACAGATATAAATAAAATATATAAATTTTTTAGAAAATTTATTAATTTAAAAAAAATAAAAATTAAAAATGATTTTAGAATATTAAAATTATTTAGAAATTCATATTTTACATTTAATGAAATTATAGAAAATAATGATTTTTTGTATATAGAACCAAAATTAAATATTAATTTATTAAAAAATAATTTAACAATAAATAATTTTAATATTATTAATACAATTAATAATATTAAAAATAATATTTTTTTTATTAATAAATGGAATTTAGATAATATAAATATATCTTTGTGTAAAGAAATAAATAAATATTCAATCGAATATAAACATTATATTTATAAAATTATAAGAATATTAATATCTGGAAAATTAAAAACAACAAGTATATCAATTATAATATATATATTAGGAAAAAATATATCTATTAATAGATTAGATAAAATAAATATTATTAAATAAATAAAATAATAATAAAATCGGCGAGAGAGGATTTGAACCTCTGACCAACTGGTCCCAAACCAGTTGCGCTACCAGACTGCGCTACTCACCGATAAAATTTGTAAGGGGTGATTGATGGGACTTGAACCCATAACCTTTGGAATCACAATCCAAAGCTCTTTCCAATTGAGCTACAATCACCATAAAATAATATATAATCTCCTCCGACTGGATTCGAACCAGTGACACATGGATTAACAGTCCATCGTTCTACCACTGAACTACAGAGGATTTTTTTATTTATAAAATAAATATTAATTTTAAAATATATAAAATATTATAATATTTATTATAAAATTTATAATAATACTAAATAGTATATCAGTTAAATAATGAATTTTAAATATAACTCTAAAAATTAATAAAAATATTATTATAAAATTTAATATAAATATAACTATAATATTTATATTTAATAAATTTTTATAATATATAAAATTAAATAATATATTATAAAATAATAATGTATGACCTGATGGAAAGGAATAATTATTATTTTTAAATAAAATTTTTTTATTTATAAAATTAAATATTTTATTCAAAAAAATTATATTTTTAAAATAAAAAATATTTTTTTTTATATATAAAATATTATTTTCACTAGGTCTTTTTATTTTGAAAATATTTCTTATAAAAATTTTTAAAAAATGTTCTATTATATTTATTAAAATTATTTTATATATAAAAAAAATAAAATTTTTTTTATTTAAATATTTTTTAAAATAAAATATATTTATTATATATATAAATAATAAAAATATATAATTAAAAATATAAAAAAAAAATATTATAAATAAAATTTTTATTAAATAAATTTATAATAAAAAAAAGTATACTTATAACTAAAATATTTATAATATAAAATATAATAAAAATTAAAAAGAGCGTTTTATTTTTTAAAATCATATTATTTTTATTAAGTTTTAAATATATCTTTAGTAAATGAATTACTTATAACATCTTTTATATTTTTTACTGGTAATATATCTAAATTAGATATTATATTTTTATCAAAACTATATAAATTTTTTAAATTTTTATAAGGTATAATAACTTTTTTTATTCCGCCTCTTTTTGCTGCTAATAATTTTTCTTTTAATCCACCAATAGGTAATACATCCCCTTGTAATGTAATTTCTCCTGTCATTGCAATATCTGATTTTATAGAAATATTAGTAAATGCAGATATTAATGAAGTACAAATTGTTATACCAGCACTAGGTCCATCTTTTGGTATAGCTCCTTCTGGAGAATGAACATGTATATCATAATTATAATAATTAAATTTTTTATTAATTTTATTTAATATATATCTCATTACAGTTAATGCTATTTTTATAGATTCTTGCATAACTTTTCCTAAAGATCCTGTATATATTAATTTTCCTTTACCTGGTACAAAAGATGATTCTATATATAATATTTCTCCTCCTAATTCTGTCCAAGCTAAACCTGTAGCTTTTCCTATAAAATTATCACTATCTTTTACTTTTTTATAATCAAATTTACTTATTCCTAAAAATTTTTTTAAATTATTTTTTGTTATTTTAATTAGTTTATTACTATTACTAATTAAAATTCTTTTTACACATTTTCTAAAAATTTTAGATATTTCTCTTTCTAAATTTCTTAATCCTGATTCTTTCGTATAATTTCTTATTATTGATATAATTGCAGAATTTGATATATTAATTTCGTTTGCTTTTAATGCATTTGATTTTAATTGTTTTTGAATTATATATTTGTTTACTATATTAATCTTTTCTGCTTCTGAATATCCACTTATTTTTATTATCTCCATTCTATCTAATAATGTTTTAGATATATTCATAGAATTTGCTGTTGCTATAAACATTACATTTGATAAATCATAATCTATTTCCAAATAGTGATCATTAAATTTTTTATTTTGTTCTGTATCTAATACTTCTAACAATGCTGAAGATGGATCGCCTCTAATATCAGATGACATTTTATCTATTTCGTCTAATAATATTAATGGATTTATAACTCCACATTTTGACATTTTTTGAATTATTTTTCCAGGCATAGATCCTATATATGTTCTTCTATGTCCTCTTATTTCAGCTTCATCTCTTAATCCTCCTAAAGATATTCTTTCAAATTTTCTTCCAGTAGATTTTGCTATAGAATGTCCTAAAGAAGTTTTTCCAACTCCAGGAGGACCTATTAAACAAATTATTGGTCCAGATATTTTATTATTTCTATTTTGAACTGCTAGATATTCTAAAATTCTTTCTTTAACTTCATATAATCCATAATGATTATTATCTAAAATATTTTTTGCATATTTTAAATCTTTTTTAATTTTACTTTTAGTTTTCCATGGTATAGATAAAATACAATCAATATAACTTCTAATTACAGTAGATTCTGCAGAAATAGAAGACATAGTTTTTAATTTATTTAATTCATTTTCTAATTTATTTTTTATTTCTTTAGAAGATTTTAATAAATTTATTTTATTTTTTATAATTTCATATTCATCTGGAGTATTATTTATTTCTCCTAATTCTTTTTGAATAGCTTTTATTTGTTCATTTAAATAATATTCTCTTTGACCTTTTTCCATTTGTTTTTTTATTCTATTTCTTATTTTTTTTTCTATATGTAATAATTCAATTTCATATTCTATATTTTTTATTAAAAATTCTAATCTTTTATTTAAGTTAATTTCTTCTAATATATATTGTTTATCTTTTACTTTTATAGGTATATTTGAAGCTATAGTATCTATTATTTTTGATTTATCTTCTATATTATTTATAGAACCTATTATTTCTGGAGATATTTTTTTATTTAATTTGATATATGTTTCAAATTGATTAATTAAAGTTCTTATCATTACTTTATATTCTTTAGAATTTGATTCATATGAATTTACTTCTGTTACATTTGCTTCAATATGTTCACCATTATTAATTAAATCATCTATATAAACTCTACTAATTCCTTCTATTAGTATTTTTATAGTTCCATCTGGTAATTTTAATATTTGTAATATATTAGACATTGTTCCAGTTGAATATAAATTATTTTTATCAGCAGGATAATCTTCTATAGATGATTTTTGCGTTACTAATATAATTTTTTTATCATTATTAATAGCTTTATTTAAAGATTTAATAGATTTTTCTCTTCCAACAAATAATGGAACTAACATATTAGGATATATAACTATATCTCTTAGTGGTAATATTGGTAAAGTATATTTATTTTTATTTTTTTCATCCATTTTTTAATAAGTTTAATTATATATCTTTATAAAATTAAATTACTTTTAAATATTTTAAACGGTGCGAACGGGATTCGAACCCGTGACCTTCGGCGTGACAGGCCGATATTCTAACCTTCTGAACTATCGCACCAAACTTTAAATTAGAAAAATATTAAATTATATTTTATTTTAATCTATACTTTTTTTCAATATATTGCAAGAAATTTTTATGACATTTTATTTCTTTATTATTAGCATACGTTATTTTATATTTAATTATTTCATTATTAATATTATTTTTTAATATTTTATTATTATTGTTATTATTTAATTTAAAACTTATTTTTTTTTGTCCTCTTGTTAATAGTAAAAATATTTTAGCTAATATATTAGAATCATTTATAGCACTATGTAAATTTTTTTTATCTATTTTAAATCTTTCACATAAAGCTTCTAAACTATTTTTTTTTCCAGGAAATTTCTTTCTAGCAATATCTAAACTATCTATAACTTTACATATATTTAAAATATTTTTTATTTTATGGTTAATTAATTTTAATTCATAATTAATAAAATCTATATCAAACTTTGCATTATGTATTATTAATATTGATCCGTATATAAATTTTATAAATTCATTACATATGTCTTTAAATAGTGGTTTATTAATTAAAAAATCATTACTTATTTTATGAACTTTATATGCATCATAACTTATTTTTTTATTTGGATTTAAATAATAATGAAATTTTTTATTAGTTATTTTTCTATTTATTATAACAACAGCTCCTATTTCTATTATTTTATGATTAATATAATATATACCATTTTTATTTATTCCAGTAGTTTCAGTATCTAAAACTATTCTTTTTTCATTCATAGTAATATAAAATTAATTATAAAATATATAAATAATTATATAAAAAAAAATGAAAATTTTCGATATATTTATAGATGGTTCATGTTTGATAAATCCAGGACCTGGTGGTTATGGAATTATAATTAAAAATTATAATAATTGTAAAAATATATTTATTAGTAAAGGATATTATTTTACAACTAATAATAGAATGGAATTAATGTCTGCTATATTTTCATTAAAAAATATTTATATAAAAAATAATAATATAAATATTTATACTGATAGTTTATATTTAAAAAATGGAATAACAAAATGGATTTTTATATGGATAAATAATAATTGGAAATCATGTAAAAAAAAAAAAATTAAAAATATAGATTTATGGATAAAATTATATAATTTATCTAAGCTATATATAATAAAATGGAATTGGATAAAAAAAAATTCTTACTATAATAATATTTTATGTGATAATTTAGCAAAAAAAGCAGCTAAAAATCCAACAGAAATAGATAAGTGGTATATTAAAAATAATAATAAATTATAAAAAATATTTATGTTAAATATAAAAAAATTTTTATTTGATTTTATAAAAAATTTTTTAGCAAAAAAAAAAATAATTTATAATATAAATCTTATAAAAATAAAATTTATAAAATACAGAAAATTTGGTGATTATCAAATATATGGTATTAAAAACTTAGAAGATAAAATTAATAAAAAAAATAATTATTTATTTATAATAAATAATTTAAAATTAGAACTAAAAAAAATAAATTTTATTAAAGAAATAAATATAATAAATTTTAATTTTATAAATATTTTTTTAAAAAAAGAATGGATGGAAAAAGAATTAAAAAAAATATTAATTTCTAAAAGATTAAATATATCTAAAAAAAAAAATCAGAATAATATTGTAATCGATTATTCATCTCCTAATATGTCAAAAGAGATGCATGCTGGTCACTTAAGATCTTCTATACTAGGTGATTCATTTTTTAGAATATCAAAATTTTTAGGATATAATGTTATAAAAATTAATCATATAGGAGATTGGGGTATAAATTTTGGAATGATAATTAATGAAATAAAAATTAGAAATATAGAAAATAAAATATCTAATTTATCTATTTCAGATTTAGAATTAATATATATAAATTCTAAAAATAAATTTAATACAGATAAAAATTTTAAAATTAAATCTAATTATTACTTTAAACAATTAATTGATAATAACAAAAAATATGTAAAAATATGGAAATCAATTATAAATTTATCTACAAAAAATAATGATAAAATTTATAAATTACTTGATTTAAAATTAAACAATAATGATATTTTAGGGGAAAGTTTTTATAAAAAATTCATACCATTTATAATTAAAGATTTAAAAAATAAAAAAATAGCAATTAAAAAAAATAAATCTATTATAGCTCCATTAAGAAATTATAAAAATAAATTTGGGAAAATGATGAGTGTTGTACTTAGAAAAAAAAAAATTTATTTATATTCAATAACTGAAATAGCTTCTATAAGATATAGATGTAAATATTTATTTGCTGACAGAATAATATATTTTATAGATAAAAGACAGAAAGATCATTTATTATACTCATTACATATATCTAAAAAAGCAAATTATATAAATGAAAATGTTAGATTTGATCATTATAGTTTTGGGATGATATTAGATAATAATAAACAACCATTTAAAACAAGAAATAAAAATAATTTAAAATTAATAAAATTAATAAATAAATATATAGAAAAAACAAAAGAATTTATTATAAATAAAAATAAATTATTATTAGATAATAAAAAAGAAATGGAAAATATTTCTAAAATTATAGCAATAGGATCTTTAAAATATTTTGATTTGTCAAAAAATAGATTAACAGATTATATAATAGATTGGAATAAAATATTTTTATTAAATAATAATAAGTTAATATATATTTATTACTCATATATGAGAATAAATTCCATTTTTAATAAAATAAATATAAAAAATTTATCAAAAATAAAATTTATAAAAAAATCAAATATTAATATAAGTAATAATAATGAGTTAAATATATCTATATTAATAGTAAGATTTGAGGAAATTTTAGAAACTGTTATAAATTATGGTACATTTAATATATTATGTAATTATATATATGAATTATCAATAGAATTTACTAATTACTATCATAACAATAATTTTTTATTATTAGAAAAAAATAAATATAATTCATTAAATTTAATATTATTGATATCTAAAATAATAAAAATTGGATTGTATTTCTTAGGAATTAAAATTCCTAAGAAAATTTAATTTTTATACTTTGAAGTGTATGAAAAATCTTTTAATCTAAAACCTAATGATAATAAAGATAATATATAAATTAAGAATCCAAATAATATTATAAATATTAATCTAGATAATCTTGATAAAATTCCTCCTATTTCCCAATCAGGCATATATTCTAATATTATTATTAAAGATAAAGACATAATAAATACAGATATTATTATTTTTTTAAAAAATTGTTTCCATCCATTTTTAGGAATAAATAATCCTTTTTTTATTAAATACCAATATAATAAAGCTGAATTAAAACATGCTGTAATACCCATAGATAATGATAATCCAATATGTTCTAATTTTGCGATTAATATAAAGTTTAAAATTTGAGTTGCAAAAAAAGATATTAATGAAACTTTTAAAGGAGTTTTTGTATCTTGATGAGAATAAAAACTAGGAGTTAATATTTTAACTAATATAATACCAATTAAACCAATAGAATATGCTATTAAGGCTTTTTGAGTCATAATCGCATCAAAATAAGAAAATTTTCCATATTGAAACATAGAAAATACTATAGGTTTAGATAATATTATTAATGCAAATGATATTGGAATAGATAGTATAAAACATAATCTTAACCCCCAATCTAATGATTTAGAATATTCTTCTTCATCTTTATTTGTTACGCTTCTAGATAAAGAAGGAAATAATATAGTATTTAATGCTATTCCTAAAATTCCTGATGGAAACTCCATTATTCTATCAGCATAATACATCCATGATACAGATCCTGATGATAAGAATGATGTAAATATAGTGTTAAATATTATAGACATTTGATGTATAGACATACTTATTAAAACAGGCCACATTTTATTAAACATAATCCATATTCCATTATCATTTAATGTAAATTTAGGCAATATAAGCATATTTATATTTTTTAAGTATATTAATTGATATATTATCTGTAATATACCTCCAACTATAACAGACCATGCTAATGATAAAACAGGAGGGTTAGATATTTTATTTGAAAATATAGTAAAAAATATCATACTTCCATTAAGAAAGATAGCTGAAAATGCAGGAATAAAAAACATGTTCCATGTATTTAATATTGCACTAAATATAGATGATAATGAAATTATTAATATAAAAGGAAATGTTATTCTTAATATTTTTGTACTTAATGAAAATTTAAAATCTGTATTAACAAATCCTGGAGCTGTAATTTTTAATATATTTGGAGAAAATACAATTCCTAAAAAAATTATTATTGATAAAGATACTATTAACATTCCTAATACATAACTAATAAATTTTTTTGTAGAATCTAAATCAAAATTTTTTTTATAATTAATTAAAATAGGAATAAATACTTGAAAAAAAACACCTTCAGCAAATATTCTTCTTAATAAATTAATTAACTTAAAAGAAATAAAAAATGCATCTGTCATTACAGTAGCACCAAAAGTTCTAGCTATAATTATATCCCTAATAAATCCTAAAATTTTAGAAATAAAAGTAGCTAAACTAACATATATCAGGGGTTTCAGTAAATTCATATTATTATAATTTATTAAATTTTAAAAAAATATTTTTTAAAAACTGAAATATAAAAAATATTAAATTTTTTTTTTACGATATAAAATAAAAATAAAAAATATTTAATTTTTTTTAAATATATTTATCTTAATAATATATTATTATTTATATATATATATTTAAATAAATATTTATTTTTTTTTTTTAAAATAAAATATTATTTATTTTATAAATTTATTATAAAATAATTTTTTAATATATGATTAAAAAATATTTATTTTATATAATTATATTATATCTTAAAAAAATATTTTTATTTAAATTATATCAAATAATAAAGTCTATTATAACTTATAATTATTAAAATTAATATGTGTAAAAAAGTTTTAATAGCAATGTCTGGAGGAGTTGATTCATCAGTTTCAGCATATTTGCTAAAGCAAAAATATATAGTAGAAGCTATTTTTATAAATAATTGGAATTTTAACATATGTAATAATTCAAAAGATTTATTAGATGTTATAAATATAACAAATAATATATTGAAAATAAAATTACATATATTAGATTTTTCTAAAGAATTTTGGGAAAAGGTATTTATAAAAACTATAAAAGAATATAAAAAAGGCAAAACTCCTAATCCAGATATTTTATGTAATAAATATGTTAAATTTAATAAATTAATAAAATTTATGAAAAGTATAAAATTTGACTATATATCTACTGGTCATTATGTTAAATTAAAATTTATTAATAATAAATATTTTTTAAAAAAATCAAAAGATTTATATCAAGATCAGAGTTATTTTTTATATTCATTAAATCAAAAAATATTAAAATATTGTATATTTCCTTTAGGAGATATGACAAAATATAATGTAAGAAAATTAGCTAAAAAAAATAAATTATTTAATTATAATAAACCAAGTTCTACTGGAATATGTTTTATAAATAATAAAAATTTTAAAAAATTTATATCAAAATACATAGAAAAAAAATATGGAAAAATATTAACATTAGATAATAAATATATTGGAAACCATGATGGACATTATTATTATACTATAGGACAAAGAAAAGGATTAAACTTAGGTGGTATAAAAAATTATAATTCAAAACCTTGGTATATAATAAAAAAAGATTGTAAAAAAAATATTTTATATGTATCACAAAATAAAAATTTAAACTTTTTATATAAAGGATTAATTGTAAAAAATATAGATTGGATATTTTTTAAATCAAATTTTTTAAGTATTAAAATTACCGCTAAAATAAGATATAGTATAAATTGTATAAGTTGTAAATTATATATTATAAATAAAAATTATTTAATTATAATTTTTGATAATTTAAATGGAATAGTTGTTCCAGGACAATCTGTTGTTTTTTATATTAATAATTACTGTATAGGAGGTGGAATAATACATAAAGAAATTTTATAAAATATCTCCTAAGTATTTTCCACCTAATAAATGTATATGAAAATGAAAAATTTTTTGACAAGCATCTTTATTACAATTTGATATTAATCTATAACCAGTTTCTGATATTTTATATAATTTAGAAATTCTAGAAGCAATATAAAAACAATGGCCTATTATAATTCTATCTTTATAATTAATATCATTTATAGTTTTTATTTTTTTATTAGTAACTATCAGTAAATGTATAGGAGCTAATGGATATTTATCTTTAAAAATTGTTATTAATTTATCTTGAAATACTATTTCTGAATATATTAATCTATTAATTATTTTATAAAAAATATCATTATTATTATTTTTAATCATTTTTAGTTTTAAATATATATTTATCTAATAATAAAATATTATATAATAAAATATTATTTTTTATATAAGAATTAATATCTAAATAATATTTATCATAAATAATAAAATTATTTAATATTATAAATAAAGAATCAATATTCATCTTTTTTGATAATTTATATATTAACCTAAATTTATCTTTATTAAATTTTAATTTAATATTTAATTTAAAATAGATTACATCTATAATTATAAGAATAAATAATTTTAATATAAAATCCTCTTTATTTTGTAAAAAAAAATTAAATAAATTATCAATTTTCTTTTCTTTTAAAAAAAAATTGATATTATAAAATAATTCATTTCTTTTATTTTTAAATTTTTTTATTATATTAAATATATTAAAAATAGATTTTTTTTCTAAATTATTTATTATTTTCATTTCTATTTTATTTATAAAAAATTTTTTTTTTAAAAAATTAAATATTTTTTTTTTATCTAAATTACTAATATAGATTTTATATGATTTATTTAAAATATATAAATTAAAATTTTCTAATTTTAATATTTTAAATATAAATAATATATTTTTTTTATTTAAATATTTAGATATAATAATTAAATATTTAAAATTTATATTTGAAGTATTTATATAAATTAATATTTTTTTATATTGATAAATATATTTATATAAATTATAAATTTCTGATTCATTTTTGTAATCTAAATTTAATATAATATAATTATTATTAACATTATCTGTATTTTTTTTTAAACAATTATTACATAAATTACAATATGTATTATTATTTTTATTAATACATATGAACCATTTAACTATTTTTTTAAATAAAATTAATCCATCATAATTAGAATTTAAAACCAATATAATAGAGTTTATATTATATTTTGAAATTACATAGATAATATTATTATATGTATTTTTATAAAAATTAAAATTTATATTCACAAAATATTATATATATATTTTATTTATTTAAAATTTTATTTAAATAATTTTTAATTTCATAGAAATTATCTAATTTATCTACATATTCATCTGGTATCACTATATTAAATTCATCTTCTATATCCATAATTATTTCTATTATATCTAATGAATCTATATTTAATTCTTTTTTAAAAGATTTTATTAAAATTAATTTATCATGAGTTATATTAAATTTATTTGATATAATATTTTTTATTTTTTGTTCTATTTTATTCATTAAATTTTTAATATTGATTTGTTTATTATTTTTTTTTTAAATTTAATAATTTATTTTTATAAAATCCATTTTTTGTTATTCTATGATATATATGATATTCTCCAGTATATATATTTTTTAATATATTTTTAAAAATATACTTTTTATTAGATCTTCTCATACCTATTTTTGATTTTGTTTTTTTTCTTTTTTGAACAGCCATAATTATAATTGTGATATTTTTTTTATAAAATCAGATAATTTATTATCTAATGGTGAATTAATTTCTATTACTTTATTATATATTGGATGAATAAATTTTATGTAAGTTGAATGTAAAAACATTCTTTTTAATCCATATTTTAAAACAATTTTATTATAATTTTTATTTCCATATATATTATCCATAACTATTGGATTTCCAATAAAACTTGTATGAATTCTTATTTGATGAGTTCTTCCAGTTATAGGAATTGCTTCTATTAAAGTCATATCTTTAAAATATTTTATTACATTTATTTTAGTTATAGATTTTTTACCTAAATGATTACTTATAATAGATTTTTTTTTTTTACTTATTTTATCTATAAAAGTATGTATTGGTAATCTAATTATATTATTTTTTATATTCCATGCTCCATATACTAATGCTATATATTTTTTAAATATGGAATTTTCATTAAATAAAAAATTTATTTTTTTTAAAATAGATAAATTTTTAGATATTATTAATATTCCAGATGAATTTTTATCTAATCTATGAACCAAATTATAATTATTATTATATACTGATTTTATATAAGAAATTATATTAAATGTATTACTTAATCCATTATGAACTGATATTCCATGAGGTTTATTTATTATTAATAAATATTTATCTTCATAAAGTATTTTATTTTTTATAAATTCTTTATCATTATATTTAATATAAGAATATTTTTTTTTATTAAATAAATTATAAATTATATCTAATTTATCATTAATTTGTAATTTATAATCTGGTTTTACAATACTATTATTTATTTTTACATAACCTTTTCTTATAATTTTATATATTAATGATTTAGGAACATTTTTATAATTTGAAAAAAACCAATTATCTATTCTTCTATTTAAATCTATATATTTAATATTAAAAAATTTCATTGTTAATAAATATTAAGAAATATTTTTATTGAATTTATAAAAAATCTTATAGATAATATATTCTATATTAATAAATATAACAATATTTTTATACTTACCTTTTAATTTCATAAAATTATTTTAAAAAATTTTTTATATTAAATTTGCATTATTTTATTTTAATAAAATTTTTTTAAATTTATGAAAAAAATGTTAATTGATACAAGCAATGAAGAAGAAATAAGAGTAGCTCTTATAAATGATAATTGGTTATATGATTTATATATAGAAAATTATAATAATAAACAAAAAAAAAATAATATATATAAAGGTAAAATAGAACATATAGAAAATAGTTTAGAATCCGTATTTGTTAATTATGGTTATGAAAAACATGGATTTTTATCATTAAAAAATATATCAGACGATTATTTTATAAAAAAAGATACTAAAACAATAAATAGAAATATAAATAATTTGTATAAAGGTCAGGATTTATTAGTTCAAGTTATAAAAGAAGAAAGATTTAATAAAGGTGCTGTTTTAACTACTTTTATAAGTTTAGTTGGATCATATATAATTTTATTTCCTAATAATTCTAAATCATTTGGTATATCTAAAAGAATTGATAATAAAAATAAAAAAATATTAAAAGAAATATTAAGTCAATTAAAATTTCCTAATAATATGGGATTAATAATAAGAACTTCTTGTGTAGGTAAAATTATAGAAGATATACAGTATGATTTAAATTTAAAAATAAAAAATTGGGAAAAAATTAAAAACATTTATAATAGTATAGATTCTCCTGCAACAATTTGTGAAGAAAATAATATATTAATTAAAATATTTAGAGATTATTTAACTCAAGATATATCTGAAATAATAATTGACAATAAAAGTTTTATAAAAAAATCTAAAATATGCTTAAAGGATTTAGGTAAAAATGATTTTATAAATAAAATAAAATTTTATTTTGGTAATTATAGAATATTTAGTTATCATAATATCGAATCCCAAATAGAAACAGCTTTTAAAAGAAATATTAGATTACCATCAGGAGGGGTTATAACTATAGATACTACAGAAGCTTTGACTGCAATAGATATTAATTCTTCTAAATCAACAAAATGTTTAGATATAGAAGAAACAGCATTTAAAACTAATTTAGAAGCTTCTAATGAAATAGCTAGACAATTAAGATTAAGAGATTTAGGAGGATTAATAATAATTGATTTTATAGATATGTTATGTAAAAAAAATTGTTTAGAGATAGAAAATAATTTTAAAAAGTTTACTTATCAGGATAGAGCTAAAATAAAATTTGGTAATATATCTAAGTTTGGATTATTAGAAATTTCAAGACAAAGATTAACAAATTCTTTAAATGAATCTAATTATTATATTTGTCCTAGATGTAAAGGAAATGGATTTATAAGAAATAATAGATCTTTATTATATTTAATCTTAAGATTAATAGAAGAAGAATCATTAAAAGAAAATACTAAAGAAATCCATGTAATAGTTCCTATATTAATTGGGACTATTTTATTAAATGAAAAAAGAAAGAATATAAATGAAATAGAAGAAAAAAGATCTAATTTAATTAAAATAATAATAATTCCATATGATAAAATAAAAACTCCTAATTATATAATAACAAGAATAAAAAATGGAGAAGAAAAAAATATATTTAGTTATTTAATACCTTATATTTATAAAAAAAATATTAAACATTTTAAATATAAAAATACAAATAATTTAATAAATAATAATTTTTTAAATGAAAATATGACTAAAATAAATAATATAAATAAAATAAAAAATATATACTATTTAATAAAAAATTATATTTTTAATTTTATAAACAAGATTAAAAATATTATATTAAAAAAATTTTTATATAAAAGAAATAATTATATTTATAGAAATAAAAAATCTTTTAAAAAAAGAAATTTTTATTTTTTTAAAAAAAATAAAAAAATTAATAAAAAATAGAGGAGTAGAGATTCGAACTCTAGAATATCAAAAGATATTTACGGTTTTCAAGACCGTTGCTTTAAACCACTCAGCCACTCCTCTATAATTTATAAAAAATATTTAAACATTTAAATATATATTATAATTTGTATATTAACATTTTTTAAAAAAAAAATAAATAAAAATATGAAACATATATTATTGATCAAAAATATACTTAATAATTATAATAGATTTTTAGATAAATATATAAATATATACGGTTGGGTAAAAAACAAAAGAGATTTTAAAAAAAAATCAATTTTTATTGATGTTAATGATGGATCTTCATTAAATTGTATACAAATAATAATAAATAATGAACTAATTAAAAAAGAATTATCTATAGGATCTTCTATTAAAATTTTTGGTAAATTAATTAAATCTAAAGGACATAAACAAAAAATCGAACTAATAGCAAAAAAAATAAATATATTAGGAATAGTATATAATTTAAATAAATATCCATTATCATCAAAAAAACATAGTTTTGAATATTTAAGAGAAATAACTCATTTAAGATCTAGAACTTATATTTTTAATTCAATTTCTAGAATAAGAAATAATATTTTTTACTATATTCATAAATTTATGAATAAGTATAATTTTTTATGGATTCCAACTCCAATAATAACTAAATTTGATACAGAAGGTTCTAGTGATATGTTTATTATAGACAGAACTTTAAAAAATAATAAAAATTTTTTTGGAAAAAAAGCTTTTTTAACAGTATCTGGACAATTAAATCTTGAATCTTATGCTTGTTCAATGTCAAAAGTATATTCATTTGGTCCTGTTTTTAGAGCAGAAAAATCAAATACAAAAAAACACTTAGCTGAATTTTGGATGTTAGAATTAGAAATATCATTTTTTAATTTATATAAAATAATAAATTTTTCTGAATTTTTTATAAAAAAAATATTTAAAGAAATTTTAAATAAAAATTATAAAGATATTGAATATATAAATAATAAAATTAATAAAAATTCTATAAAAAAAATAGAACAATATATAAATAATAAATTTATAATATTGGAATATTCTAATATTATAAATTTATTAAATAAAAATAAATTTAATATTAAATGGGGAGAAAATATAACTTCTTATCATGAAAAATTTTTATTAGAAAAATTTAAATTACCTATTTATTTAATAAAATATCCATATATAATGAAACCATTTTATGTAAAAAGATGTAATAAAAAATTATCATTATCTATGGATTTAATATTTCCTGAAATAGGAGAAATAATAGGTGGATCAGAGCGTGAAAATAGATTACATATTTTACAAAAATCAATGAAATTAAATAATATTAAAAATAAATATTATGAAGATATAAGAAAATATGGTAGCGTTATACATTCAGGTTTTGGAATGGGATTAGAGAGATTGATATTATTAATAACAGGAATTGAAAATATAAGAGATGTATCTGCATTTCCAAGATTTCCTGATAATATAAATTTTTAAAAAAAAATTAAAAAATTTTATTTTCTATACCAAATTCTGATGAGTTTATAATTATATCAGGATTTTTATTTGAAAAAATACTATTTTCTATTACTCCTGGTATACTATTTAAATAAATTTCTAAAAATTTTGGATTTTCTATATTTAAATTATATATATCTATTATTAAATTTCCATTGTCACTTATAAAATTATTTCTTAATATACATTTACCATTTATATCATTTATTTTTTTATATATAAATTTTATAGATGAATTTATAATTTCTATAGAAATAGGAGATTTATATCCTATAAATTGAACTTTTTTAGAATCATCTGTTATACATATAAATTTTTTAGATAAATTTAACATTATTTTTTCATTTGTAAATGAACCATTTTTACCATTAAGTATATTCATATTATTATCTATTTCATCTACACTACTTATATATAAATCTATATAATCTACATCTTCTAATTTATTAAAATTTATTTTATAATCTTTAAATTTATTAATTATATTTAATGAACTAGATACACAATTTAATTTATTACCAATATTATTTTTTTTTTCTATTAATTTAATAAGTTCAATAGTAAAATTATCATAAGCTATTCCCAAAATAATATCAGATTTTATATGTTTTAAAGTTTCTAATAATAATTCATTTATATTTAACATTTTTTATAAAATTTAGTTTTTTATATTATCTATTAAAATATTATATCATTAAAATAAAATATTATTTTATATTATAATTTAAAATAATATATATATTTTATATATAATAATTTATGTAAAATATTTAATAATAGGTATATTAAAATTTTCAATAAATTTAAATAATGTATAACTATCTATATAATAAAAATATATTTTTTTTATATAATTAAATTTTTTTAAAGAAATAAAATTACTATATCCAACAATAATAGATTTTAAATTTTTATTTTTAGATATATTATCTAAAATTAATTTTGTTCCATTAGAAAAATTAGATATTTCAAATATTCCAATAGATCCTATCCATAATAATATATCAATATTTTCTATATTATCAATAATATTTTTTATATATTTGGATCCTAAATCTACAATTATATCATTACTATTTATATTATTTATTAATTTATTTTTACATATAGAATTTTTAGATATATTTATAGAAGTTTTAACATCATTTGGCAAAATAATATTATTTAAATCTTCTAATGAATTATTTTTATTATTATTATCATTTATATCATAATCTATAATTGATTTACCTATTTTATAATTATTAAATAATAATAAATCATTAGCTATAACACCACCTATAAATATTTTATAAGATATAATAGAAATTTTTTTTATAAAAAGTATTTTTTTATTTATATTACATCCTCCTATAATAGAAACTATTTTTCTATTTTGATTAAAAATTGTATATAAATTATTTGCTTTTTTATAAAAAGATAATCCACAACATGAAATTTTTGCAAATTTTGCTACTCCATATGTTGATGAATGAAACATAAAAGAATAAGAAAAAGAGTCCATAACAAATATATCACATAAACTTGCATATTTTTTAGATAAATTTTCATTATTTTTTATTTCTCCATTATTAAACATAACATTTTCTAATAAATAAATTTCATTTTTTTTAACATTTATATTTTTTTTATATAAATAATTTTTTATTAAATTTATTTTTACTTTTAATTTTTTTTCTAAATATTTTTTTATTATTTCTAAAGAAAATAATGGAAAATATTTATTATAATTATCTCCAAGATTAGAAAATATAATAATATACGCTTTATTAGACAAAGCATATTTAATTGTTTCTAATGAATCCAATATTTTAATGTCTGATAAAATTTTATTATTTTTTATTGGAACATTAAAATCTGACCTTATAAGTAATATTTTGTTGTTTATTTTTATATCTTTTATACTCAACATATTTTCCTATAAAAATTAAAATTTATTTTTTTGTATATATATATAATAAATATTATTATTTTTTAATATACTTTTTTTTTCAAAATTTGTATTTATAAATATATTTTTATAACAAATTATATTTTTTATAAAAAAATTTAATTTATCTAATAAATAATTAAAATTATCTAATATATACTCAAAATAATTTAATGAATCTGTTATTATATGTATAGTACCATTAAATTCTAATATTTTTAAAAGTTGTTTTATAAATATTTTATTTATTAATCTTCTTTTTTTATGTTTATTTTTATTCCATGGATCTGGAAAAAATATTCTTATTTCATAAATAGAATTATTTTTTATATATTTAGAAATTATTTTTTTTGCATCACATTTTATTATTTTAATATTATTTATTTTATATAAATTAATATTTTTAATAAAATTACCTATTCCAAATAAATAATTATCTATTCCTAAAAAGTTATTTTCTTTTTTATTAATAGAATCTTTTATCATATATGATCCATTTCCAAAACCTATTTCTAATATAATTTTATTGTTTTTATTTAAAAAAAAATTATTTAAATTATTTTTTTTTTTATATTATTAATAGATATTTTTTGTATAAATTTTTTTATATAATATTTTTGAGATTTGGTAATTCTATTTCTCATATCATTTTAATTTAATTTGAAAAAACAAATTTGTATTTTATAGATTATTTATTTTTTTTATTAATAATATAGAATTATTTTATAATATTATTTAAAAAAAATTTTTTAATTGTAATAAAATATTTTCTACTATTTTACATTTTTTAAAATTTATAAAATAAAAAGAATATTATGTATAAAACTTTTATAATTGTTATAAATTTGATGTATATTACAATGAAAATATCAAATAGTATTAATAATTATAAATTATATTATACTAGTTTAATAAGTATAAATAAATTCAAAAAATATAATTATTATATATGGAAAGAATTTTCAATTGATGATGACTCTTTTGTTACATATAAAAATAATTTTTTAATTAGAAATTATATTGATTTAAATAATAAAAATATAACAATAAATTGTATATGTAAAAATAAAAAAATAGCATTAAAAATTATTACAAATGAAATAAAAAATATATTTTCATTAAAAAATATATTATATTATTTTTATAATAAAAAAATTAATATAGATAGATATATATATATTAAAAGTTTTTTATTAGACTATTCAGATTATTTAGAAAATATTAAAAATAATTTAGAAAAATTTACTGAAATTCTATTAAGTAAAAAAATTTACTATATTAGAAGTAATGGTAAAAATATGTATACGTTAAAAATTAATTTAATAAAAAATATAGATAATAAAAACGATTTAATAAATATTATTAAATTAATATCAAATAAATATAATATAGATTATTTATTAATACTATCAATTATAAAAGCTGAATCTAATTTTAATAAATTTGCTATTAGTAAATATGGAGCTATTGGATTAATGCAAATAATAGAAAACAAATCATGTGCAGATGTTTTAAAAGTATTTAATAAGAAAAAAAAAATAAGTGTAGAATGTTTATTTAATGAAAAAAATAATATAGATATGGGTGTTGCATATATATATATATTAAAGAATATTTATTTAAGTAAAATAAAAAATTTAATATCATTAAGATATTTAATAATATCTTCATATAATGGAGGCACTAATTCTATATTAAAAATTTTTTCTAATGATTTTAATGAATCAATAAATATAATAAACAATATGAGTAATGATGATGTATATAATTTTATTATAAATCATCATCCATCTGAAGAAACTAAAAAATATTTAAAAAAAGTTAATAGATTATATATTAATTATAAAAATTTAGAATTCAATAAAAAATTATGTATTTAAAAAAAAATATTAATAAAAATTTTTTTGATGTAATAGTTATAGGTGGAGGGCATTCTGGAGTAGAAGCTTCTAATGCGTCTTCTAAGATGGGATGTAAAACATTATTAATAACAAATAATATTGATTCTATAGGACAAATGTCATGTAACCCTTCAATAGGAGGAATAGGTAAAAGTCATCTTGTTAAAGAAATAGATGCATTAGGCGGAATAATGTCAATGGCTATAGACAGATCTGGTATACAATTTAGAAAATTGAATACTAGTAAAGGATTAGCTGTTCAATCTACTAGAGCTCAAGCTGATAGATATATATATAGTAGAGAAGTAAAAAAAATATTATTTAGTAACAAAAATTTATATGTATTTCAAGATAAAGTTATAAAGTTATTAATAAATAATAATAAAATAAATGGTATATCTACTGTATTAGGGTTTAATTTTTTTTCTAAATCTGTTATTTTATGTTTAGGAACTTTTTTAAATGGATTTATATATATAGGAACAAAATTTAAATATAAAGGTGGAAGATCTAATGATATATCATCTACATATTTATCTAATCAATTAAAAGAAATATTTCCATTTTCTATAAATAAGTTAAAAACAGGAACTCCACCTAGATTAGATTTAAAAACTATAAATTTTAATAAGTTAAATTTTCAAAAAAGCGATTATCCTATACCAATGTTTTCTTTTATTAAACAAAATAATAATTTAAAAAAAATATATTGTTATATAACATATACAAATGAAAATACACATAATATAATATATAAAAATCTACATTATAGTCCAATGTATACAAATAAAATATGTAGTATAGGACCAAGATATTGCCCATCTATAGAAGATAAAATAATAAAATTTAAAGATAAAAAAAGTCATCATATATTTTTAGAACCTGAAAGCTTATTTAGTAATGAAATATATCCAAATGGAATATCTACTAGTTTACCTATAAATATTCAATTTAAAATAATAAAATCTATAAAGGGATTAGAAAAATGTAGAATAACAAGACCAGGATATGCTGTAGAATATAATTTTTTAGACCCTAAAAATCTTTATTATACATTAGAAAGCAAAATTATATCTGGATTATTTATATCTGGGCAATTAAACGGTACAACAGGATATGAAGAAGCTGCTTCTCAAGGAATTATATCTGGCATAAATGCTGCATTATTTTCTAAAAATATGGAATCTTGGTATCCAAAAAAAGAATATTCTTATATAGGATTAATGATAAAAGATTTATGTGATAATGGAGTTATTGAACCATATAGAATGTTTACATCTAGGTCTGAAAATAGATTTTTTTTAAGAGAAGATAATGCTGATATGAGATTAACAAAATATGGGTATAATTTAGGTTTAATTAATGAGTTTAGATGGAAAATTTTTGTTAATAAAAAAAATAATATATTAAATGAAAAAAACAGACTAAAAAATTTAAATATAGATATAAAAAAAATTAATAATAAAATTAATAAAAAAATAAATATAGAAAAAAAAGAAATAAATGCATTTGAATTATTAAAATTAAATGAAATATCTTATAAAGATATATTAAATATAATAGATTACACTTATAATAAGAATAAAAATTATATTGAAGAAATTTATAAATTAATAGAAATAGATATAAAATATGAATATTTTATATTAAAACAAAAAAAAGAAGTTGATATAAAAAATAAATTTTTAAAAATGTTAATACCTAAAGATATAAATTATAACAATATATCTGGATTATCTAATGAATCAAAATATTTATTATATAAATACAGACCAAATAATATAGAAGATATATTAAAAATACCAAATATAACATCATCATCTATTTTTATATTAATTATTTGGATTAAAAATAATAGAAAATGAAATTTATTTCTATAAAAAAAATTCATAGTTTTAGATTAAATTCTAAAGCTAAAAAAATAATAAAAATACATTCTGTTATAGATTTAATTAATATATATAATATGTTAATTATTAAAAAAATAAATTTTATAATTATAGGGAATGGAACTAATACTATTTTTTTAAACAATTTTAATGGAATTATTATAATAAATAAAATATTAGGAATAAAAAATAAAAGTGATAAAATAAATTGGAAATTACATATAAACTCTGGAGAAAATTGGAATAAAATAATTAAATATACTTTAAAAAATAAAATATTTGGATTAGAAAATCTTGCTATGATACCTGGGAAAATTGGTTCTGCATCAATATATAATATAGGAGCTTATGGTTCTGAATTTAAAAATTTTTGTGAATATGTTGACATATTAAATTTAAAAAATAATAAAATAATAAGATTTAGTAATAAAGATTGTAAATTTTCATATAGAAATAGCATATTTAAAAATAAAAATAATAAAAAAAATATATTTATTTTATCTATAGGATTAATAATTCCTAAAAAATGGAAACCAAATATATCTCATAGTATATTTAATAATAAATATTTTTTTATTAAAAAAAATATAACAGCTAATAAAATATATAATTTTATATGTAAAATAAGAAAAAAAAATATACCTAATTATAATATTTATGGAAATTCAGGAAGTTTTTTTATTAATCCAATAATAAATAAAAAAAAAATTAAATATTTAAAAAAGAAATATAATAATATTCCTTATAGTTTGGAAAAAAAATATAAATACAAAATATATGGTGGATGGCTAATAGAACAATGTGGAATAAAAGGATTAATTATTGAAAATTTTTTTATAAATGATAAAAATTCATTAATAATTATTAATAAAGGAAATTATAATGGATATAATTTAATTTCAATAATAAAAATAATTTATTATATTGTATTAATAAAATTTAATGTAAAATTAGAATTAGAAGTTTTTTTAATACTTAATAATAAATGTATAAATAGTAAAAAAATTTTTACTAATTTTTTAAAATATAATTTAAATTTATTATGTTAAATATAAAATTATCTAAAATAGGTAGAAAAAATAAAATATCTTATAGAATAGTAGTAGCTTCATCTAAATCATCTAAAAATAGTAAATTTATAGAAAAAATAGGTTTTTTTAATCCATTTGATAAAAAAAATCAATTTAATATAAATATTAATAGATTTATATACTGGAAAAAATGTGGATCAAAAATTTCAAATAGAGTTAAATTTATAATAAATAAATTTCATTATTTAAAATAAAAAAATTTTTTAAATATGAAAATTATAATAATAACTATGTTTCCTAAAATTTTTAAAAATATATTTAATTATGGATTAATAAAAAAAGCTATTGTAAACAATATAATAAAATTAATTATTTTAGATTTAAAAAAATTTGTAAGTTTAGGAGAAAAAATAGATAATTATTCATATGGTGGCGGAGGTATGGTTATATCTTGTAATCCATTATACAAATCAATATTAAAAGCTAAAGAAAATAATAAAAAATCAAAAATCATATACCTATCTCCACAAGGAAAAAAATTAAATCAAAATTATATTAATAATTTATCAAAATTTAAATCTATTATAATAATATGTGGTAGATACGAAGGAATAGATGAAAGAATAAAATCTAAAATAGATTATGAAATATCAATAGGAGATTATATATTAAGTGGAGGAGAAATACCTGCAATTGTATTAATAGATTCTATTTCTAGATTAATTCCCAGGAGTAATTAAAAATAAAATATCTATTAATAATGAATCATTTTATAATAATTTATTAGATTTTCCTCATTATACAAGACCATATATTTTTTTAAATATGAAAGTTCCATCTATATTATTATCTGGAAATCATTTTGAAATTTATAAATGGAGATTAAAACAATCATTAATTAATACATGGATAAATAGACCCGATTTAATAAATAAAATAAATTTAAAAAAATTAAAAAAAATATTCTTAAATAATTTTAAGAATTTTATAAATAAATAAAACAACATAATAAATATGAAAAATATCATAAAAAATTTAAATTTGAGTCAATTAAAAAATAATAATTTAAAATTAAAATCTGGATATTTTGTGGATGTTAATTTTTATATAGATTCAAATAAAAAAAAAAATCAAATATTTTCTGGATTAATTATATCTATAAAAAATAAATCTTTTTTAACATCAATAATAGTTAGAAAAATATCCTATAATGTAGGAGTAGAAAAAACATTTTATATTCATGCTCCTAACATAAAAAAAATTGTAATAAATAAAATCAAAAAATATAGAAAATCTAAATTATATTTTTTAAGAAAAATTTCAAGATTATAAATTATATAATTATATAATAATATTACATAAATTAATTAATTGAAATATTAAATTAATTATAGTAATATATATATATAATCAAATTAATTAATTTAAATAAATTATGATAACTAATAAAAATTATTTAGAAAAAAAAATAATAACACCAAAAAAAATTAAAAGTAAATATAAATTAAATTTAAAAAATAAATTAAAAATAATAAATAATAAAAATACAATTTCAGATATTATAAATAAAAAAAATAATAAATTTTTAATTATTTGCGGGCCATGTTCTATAAGTGATTATAAATCTTCTATAGAATATGGGAAAAAATTATATAATTTATATAAAAAAGTAAAAAATTATATATATATAGTAATGAGAACATATTTAGAAAAACCAAGAACTTCAATAGGATGGAAAGGTATTATAAATGACCCATATATTAATAATACAAACAAAATAGAAGATGGAATAATCATATCAAGAAAAATATTAGTAGATTTAATAAAAATTAATATACCAATTGGAACAGAATTGCTAAATCCAATATATTTTAAATATTTTGATGATTTATTTAGTTGGATTTCTATAGGAGCTAGAACTTCAGAATCACAAATTCATAGAGAAATAGTATCATCATTAGATATTCCAACAGGATTTAAAAATAGTTTAGATGGTACAATAAATTCTTCAATAAATTCAATAAAATCTTCTTCAACAAAACACACTTTTATAAGTATAAAAGATGATGGAAAAATATGTTTATTAGATTCCAATGGTAATAATAATACTCATATAATTTTAAGGGGTGGTAAAAATGGTCCAAATTATTACAGTGATAAAATAAATTCTTATATTGATATACTAAAAAAAGAAAATTTAAATAAATCAATTATTATAGATTGTAGTCATGATAATTCTTATAAAAATTATAAATTACAAAAAAAAGTATCAGATAATATTATAGAACAAAAAATAAATGGAAATGAATATATATCTGGAATAATGTTAGAGAGTAATCTTTTTGAAGGAAATCAATACTGTAATTCATTAAATAATTTAAAATTTGGAATATCAATTACAGATTCATGTATTGGTTGGGATGAAACTGAATATATTATTAATAATATATATAAAAAATTAAAAAAAATAAATAAAAAATAAATTTCAATATGATAAAGAATATAGAAAATATAAGAAAAAAAATAGATATAATCGATAATAAAATATTGGATTTAATAGAAAAAAGATTGAAAAAAGTTCATAAATTATCAATATTAAAAAATAAGTTAAATATACCATCATATATAAAAGAAAGAGAAAAAGATGTTATTTATAATAAAATAATTGAAAATAAAAGAATTAATATTTCTAATGATTTAATAAAAGATATATTAAAAAGAATAATGTATGAATCTTATTCAATAGAAAATAAATATATAAAAATAAAAAAATACAAACTATATAAAATATTATTTATAGGTAAAAATAAAAATTTATTTAAAAATTTATTTTTAAAATCAAATTATAAAATTTATGAATTAGATATTAATTTTGACAAAAAAGATGAAAAATATATTAAATTAACAAATGTAATTTTTATACAAGTTCCAATATCAGAATTTAAGATCACTTTAAATAAAATAGTACATTTAATAAAAAAAAAGTGTATTATAATAGATTTATCTTATAATAAACATTTATCTGTAAAAATTATTTCTAATTATAAGATGCCGTTTTTATCAATATGTATAACAAAAGAATATGATTCAAATTATATTACTAAAAATTCAATAATAATTTGTTATTTAAATGATAAAGAAAAATTTATATGGTTCTTTAATCAACTTAAATTATGGGGTATAAATTTAATAGAATTAGATTATACTATTTATAATGAATATATTATAAAAAATGAATCATTAAAATATTTTATATTTATAACATATATATATTTAATAAAAAATAAAAATATAGATTTAGAAAAAATTTTTAAATATTCATCTCCGTTAAATAAAATATTTATGTGTTTTATATTATTTTTTATAAAAAATAATGAATTATATTTAGAAAATATAATAAACTTTCATAATATAGAAAAATATATAAAAGAATATATTTATTATATGAATAGATTGCTTAATGATATAAAAAACAAAAAATATTTAAATATTAAATTATGTATAAATAATATATTAAAAATAGAAAAAAGCAATATACTTATCTTAGAAAAATATAATAATTTATTATTAAGATCTTTAAATATATACTAAAAACATGAATAATACAAATTCAAATATTATAAATAATATAAACATTATTTATGAAGATGAATATTTGTTTATAATTAATAAACCTTGTAATTTAATAGTTAATTTAAATAATAAATATATAAATTTAATAAATATTATAAACAATAATATAAAAGATCTTAGTAATATAGAAAACAATGGATTAGTACATAGATTAGATAAAAATACAACTGGATTAATAATTATAGCTAAAAATAATTTATGTTATTTTAAACTTAAAAAACTTTTTTATAAAAAAAAAATATACAAAGAGTATATAGGAGTTGTTACAGGAGAAATGTTATCTGGAGGATCTATATATAAAAGTATTTCTAGAGATAAAAAAAGAAATAAAATGTGTATAAATGAAGAATATGGAAAAAAATCAATAACTTATTATAAAGTAATTAAAAAATTATATCTTCATACTTTAATAAAAATAAATATAATTACAGGAAGAACACATCAAATAAGAGTTCATATGTCTAATATTGGTTATACTCTTGTTGGAGATAAAAAATACATAAATAACAATTCTAATTACAAAAAATCTTTTGATTTTTTAAAGAAAAAAAAATTTTTATTTGAAAGACAAGCGTTACATTCATATAAAATAAAATTTATACATCCAATAACTAAAAAAAATATAAAATGCATTTCTAAATGTCCTGATGATATAAATAAATTAATTAAATTTATAGAAATTTATAGTTGAAAATAGCATTAATTTATATTATGATATATATAACAATATATAACTTATTCAAAATTATTACTTATAAATTAATATGTTCAAAAATTATACTAATTTAATTTTAATAGGTCATACAGGATCAGGAAAAACAACAATAGCAAATAAATTATCTAAAATATTAAATATAAATTTTTTTGATTCAGATAATGAAATAGAAAATATATTAAGTTTAAATATAAATAATATATTTAAATTATACGGTGAACAATTTTTTAGAGAAAAAGAAAATGAATTTCTTATTTATATAAAAAATAAATCTAAATTCATATTATCAACAGGAGCAGGTATATTAACAAAAAAAAATATAAAAATTATTAATAAAATAGGAATTATAATTTATATAAAATTAGATATTAAAGAATGTATAAAAAGAATTATAAATGCTAAAAATAGACCATTATTAAATAATTATATAAAAAATAAAAATTATATTGATAAAATTTTTAAAAATAGAGAATCTTTATATAAAGATATATCTAATATAATAATTGATGCAAATAATAAAAATATAAATAAAATCTTAAAAGATATTTTATTTATTTTAAATAAAAATTTACTATATAAAAATGAAAAAAATAAAAATATTTTCAAATAGAATAAAAAAATATGAAATATTAATAGATTTTGACTTATTAAATAAAATAAATATTTTTTCTAAAATAGAAAATAATCATAAAATAATGTTTATTACAAATGATTTTTTATTTAAAAAATATTTTAGATATATAATAAAAAAAAATATAAATAATTTATATTATAAATATTATATAATTCCAGATGGAGAATTTAGTAAATCAATAAATATATTAAATAATATAATAACTGCATTATTAAATTTTAATTATAATAAAAAAACATATTTAATAGCAATAGGAGGAGGAGTTATAGGAGATTTAACTGGATTTGTATCTTCTATATATTTAAGAGGAATAAAATATGTACAAATACCAACTACATTATTATCACAAGTTGATTCTTCAATAGGAGGTAAAACTGCTATAAATCATGCTTTAGGAAAAAATATGATTGGAACATTTTATAATCCAGAATTTGTATTTACAGATACTAAATTTTTATACAGTTTGCCAAATAAAGAATTATTATCTGGTATAGCTGAAATTATTAAATATTCTCTAATATTAGATTATAATTTTTTTATTTGGATAGAAAAAAATATATTTAAAATATTAAAATTAGATAAAAAAACAATTTTATATTGTATAAAAAAATGCTGCACATTAAAATCTTTATTAATAAATAAAGATGAAAAAGATTTAAATATAAGAAATATATTAAATTTTGGACATACATTTGGTCATGCTATAGAAGCTTTTATGGGTTATGGAAATTGGACTCACGGAGAGTCTATATCTGCAGGTATGATAATTGCTTCTAAATTATCATTTAAGTTGAATAAAATAACATATTTAGAATTAAATAGAATAAAAAATTTAATATTAATGTTTAAATTACCAATTAAGGGACCAAGTAATATGAAGTTTAATGATTATATAAATTATATGAACAGAGATAAAAAAAATTCTATAAATTCTAACAATAAAATAAATATAAATTTAATTTTATTAGAAAAAATAGGAAAAGCTAAAATAGTAAATGATATAAATATAAATGATATTAAATATGCCATAAAAAATCATTAAATTCTATTTAAATAATTCATTGCAAAATTAGGATTATTATTTATAAAATAAAATATTGAAATAATACATTTATTTATAGAATTATCTATTAATTTTTTTTCTAAATTTGTTGGTTTTAACAATACAAAATTATTTAAAAAATTTTTAAGTTTAGGTTTTCCTATCCCTATTCTTATTCTATAAAACATTTTAGAATTTAAATTATAAATAATATCTTTTATTCCATTATGGCCTCCATCACTAATATTAAATTGCATTTTAGAAATACCTGGTAAAAAATATATATCATCATGTATAACAATTAAATTATTATTTTTTATGTTATATTTTTCTAATAATTTTTTTATATTATACCCGCAATTATTAATATAAGAATTTGGAATATAAATAATATTATCTATATTATTTATATTATATATACAATAAAATCCATTTATATCTTTGTTAAATATTAATTTTAAATTTATTTTTTTTAATAATTTATTAATAAAATATATTCCTATACTATGTCTAGTATTTGTATATTTATTTAAATTACCTATCCCTATTATAGCATTCATTTTTTTTTAATTAATATTCCATTTTTTAATTGTTATATCTAACATAATATCATTTTGTATAATTTTTATTTTTTTAGGCAATACTGGATTAAAATTATCATTATATTCATAAAAAATTTTATAATTTTTTTTGTTACAATCGTCAATATAATTCATTTCTCTTATATATCCATTTTTATTTAAAAAAAATAAAGTATATTTTCCAGGAAGCCCTATTATCCAATTTTTTATATTACTTATTGGTATATTAGTTTTAGACATTTGCTCAAATAAACTTTGAGGATTACTATTTTTTACAGGATCAGAACCTATATTTTTATAATATGAATCACTTGAATTATTTACAAATTCCATTAATTTTAATCCAAAAAATGTAGATAATTCAAATTTGAAATAATCTTTATCAAAATTATCTAAATAAAAATTTAATAACATTCTTTTTATTCCATTTTTATAAACTAAAGCACCACTAATTTGGAATGTTTTTATATTTGATATATTTTTTTTATGATTATTCCACTTAATTTTGTTTTTATTTAAATTTAAATTTTCATTATTTATATAACTTATATTTTCTACATAATTTTTATTTAAAAAATAATTATTTTTAAATGATAATTTATTATGAAAAATATAAATTAATTTTATAAATATTTTTAAAAAAAAATTATTATACATAATTATTAAATATTAATTGATTTTATAAATATAAAAATTTAAAATTATTTATTTTATTAAAATAAATTAAATAAATTTATATTAAAATTATATATATTATATACTAATAATTATTAAATTAAAAAAAAATATAAAATTTATTGGATACTTTTAAAATATGAATAATGATATTATAGAATCAATAAAAAAAATTAATATATTAAAATTAGAAATTGAAGAAAATATATATATTTTAAAAAAAAACAAAAATAATAAAAATAGATTAGAAATTTTAAAAAATAAATTAAATTGTTATAACAATTTAATAGAAAATAATTTAAAATTAATTAAAATTAATAATGAAATATATAAAGTAAGTAATATAAATGACAAAGAAATAGAAATACTTATAAAAGAAGAAATAAATTTATTAAATAGTGAAAAAAATAATATATTATTTAATATTGAATCTATAAAAAAAAGTTTAAAAAAAATAAATTATAATAATAAAGGTTGTTTAATAGAAATAAAATTAGGAACTGGAGGAAATGAATCTTCATTATTTATAGAAAATTTATATAAAATGTATATTAAATATTTTTATAAAAAAAATTGGAATTTTTTTTTAATAAATAAAATTTTAAATAACAAAGGAGGATATAAAGAAATAGTAATTAAAGTATTAAATGAAATATCTTATGAAAAATTAAAATTTGAATCTGGAGGACACAGAGTTCAAAGAATTCCTGAAACAGAATCTAAAAATAGAATACATACATCAACATGTATAGTTGCTGTTACACCTATAATAGAAGAAAATTATCTTAAAAAAGATATTAATTTATCAGATTTAAAAATAGATACATTTAAATCTTCAGGTTCTGGTGGTCAACATGTGAATACTACTGATTCTGCAATAAGAGTTACTCATATTCCAACAGGAATAGTTGTAGAATGTCAAGATGAAAGATCACAACATAGAAATAAATCAAAAGCTATATCAATTTTAAAATCTAAAATAAATTTTATAGAAGAAAAAAAAATAAAGGAAAAAAATAATATAATAAAAAAAAAATTATTAGGAACAGGGCATAGAATAGATAGAATAAGAACTTATAATTTTGTAAAAAATAGAATTACAGATCATAGATTTAATATAACTATATATAATAAATTATTTTATATTTTAAATGGAGAATTAGATATATTATTAAATATATTAGAAAAAAAATAATTAATTTACTATCTATATTATTTTAAATAATATATTATTATATTATACATATAATAATACTATAATTTATTTACATTATTGATGTAAATTATAAGTATATAATAAGAATATTAATATTATAATTATAAATAAAAAAAATTTATTAAATTTAAATTTAAATTTTATTGGCCATAATAAACATATTCCATGTTTAGTTAACATATCTGCTAACATATGATTTATACAGCCTAAAATTATTCCATAATGTATTGATTTATTTAAATAAAAATTATTTTTATATAAAATATATTTAGATAAAAAATATATTATAATTAAAAATAATATACTATGAGTAATTTTTCTATGTCCAAAAAATTTATTTATAAATGTTGAAATAAATTTTAATTTGTTTCCTATTGAAGAAATTGGATGATCTATATCTGGAAAAAAAGAAAATATTATCGAAGTTATTAATAATATATTCCATTCTATTATAGAAAATTTTAATATTTTAAAATTTTTTAATACAAAAATAGAAATTGTATTAAATATTATATGATCTTTGATATTCATAATATTTACTTTTTATTTTTTTTTTAAATTTAAAATTTAATTTAAATATTTATATAATAAAATTTATATTTTATAATAAAAAATTATGAACATAAATAATTCTTGCTCAATATATTTATATTTATTAAAATATTCTATTAATAAAATGCTAGTTCATTCATATATAGTTAATTTTGGGATAATAAAAAATTATTTTTTTTGTGATTTTATATATAAAAAAAATATAAAAACAAAAAATATATATGATATAGAAAAAAATATATTAAATTTAAATACGCTAAATAAAAAAATATTAAAATTTAATATTGATAATATAAATTTATTAAAATATTTTAAAAATAATAAAAATATATATAGTTATAATAATCTTAAAAAATATACAAAATCAAATATTATATATTTTATATACAAAATAGATAATTTTATAGATATATCTTTAAGAGAGTTTAATTTTAATATAAATATTAATAATTTAAATATAGAAAAAAAAATATATCAAACATGGTATAAAAATAAAATAATATATAGAATATGCGGTAATGAAAAAAATACTTTAGATATAATAAAAAATAATAATAATATAAAAAAAAATAAATTTAATAAATTGTACTATATATTTAAAGAATCTCCTGGTATGATATTTTGGAATAATAATGGTGTAATAATATTTAATGAATTAGAAAAATATATAACAGAAAAATTATTTTTATATGATAATTATTTTAAAGTAAAAACTCCTATAATATTAAATAGCTCTTTATGGAACAAAACAAAACATTCTATTTTTTATTCAAAAAATATATATAATTTAGTTATAAATAATATTAATTATTATATAAAACCGATGAATTGTCCTTGTCATATAAAATTTTTTTTAAAAGAAGTAAAATCATATAAAGATTTACCTTATAGAATATTAGAGTTTGGAAATTGTCATAGAAATGAATCTTCAGGATCATTACATAATTTAATGAGAACTAGAAGTTTTTTTCAAGATGATACTCATATATTTTGTTCAGAAAAAGATTTAGAAAATGAGATAATTAAATCTATAAATATAATATTTGAAGTGTATAATATATTTAATTTTAAAAATATTGATATATTTTTATCAACAAGACCTAATATTAAGATAGGAAATGAAGATATATGGAATAATTCTGAAAATATTATTAAAAATATCTTAAATAAAAAAAAAATTATTTTTAATATAAATTGTGGCAATGGAGCATTTTATGGTCCTAAAATAGAGTTTGTATTAAAAGATTTATATAATAGATCGTGGCAATGTGGAACTATACAATTAGATTTTTTTACTTCAAAAAATTTAGATGCTTCTTATATAGATAATAATAATAATAAAAAGTTTCCTATTATTATACATAGAGCTATATTAGGTTCCATAGAAAGATTTATAGGAATAATATCTAATCATTATTTAAATAAATATCCATTATGGTTATCTCCTATTCAAATTATAATTTTATCTATTACAGAAAAACAAATAGATTATGTTAAAAAAATTTTTAAAAAAATATTATTTTTAAAAATTAGAGTAAAAATAGATATTAGAAACAAAACTTTAAATTATAAAATAAGAGAACATAAATTAAATAATATTCCATATATTATAATTTGTGGAGAAAAAGAAAAAAAAAATAAAAAAATTACTATTAAAAGTATAAATAATATAAATTATTATTTAATATCTTTAAATAAATTTTTAAAAAAAATAATAAAAGAAATTAATTTAAAAAAACATAACGAAATTTTTAATGGTTAATAATAAAGATAAAATAATAGATAATAGATATCTTATAAATTATGATATTAATTTTGAAAAGATAAGATTAATAGATATAAATGGAAAACAATTGGGTATCTTTTATACAAAAGATGCTATAAAAAAGTATAAAAAAGAAGATCTTGATTTAGTTTTAATAAATAAAAACATAAATCCTCCTATATGTAAAATAATAAATTATAATAAATATATATATAATAAAAATAAATTTTTAAAAAATTTAAAAAAAAAACAAAGTTTTATTCAAATTAAAGAAATACAAATGAAACTTAATATAGATAATAATGATTATCTAATTAAATTAAAAAAAATTAGAAATTTTTTAAATAAAAAAAATAGAGTTAAAATAATTATAAAATTTAGTGGTAGAGAGATAGTACATAACAGTATAGGTTTTTCATTATTTAAAAAAATTTATGAAGAATTAGATGATATTTGCAAAATACATTTTATTTCTAATAAAATAGAAGATAAACAAATAATTATGATTTTATCTAGCAAAAATTAAAATAAATATTTTATGAATAAAAATAATAAAATAAAAACTTTAAAAAGTATTAAAAAAAGATTTATTATAAATAATAATAATAAACAAATAAAATATAAACATTCTAATACAAAACATCTTTTAAGAAAAAAAAATTCTAAAAAAAAAAGAAACTTAAGAAAGTTGTTTTATTTATTGAATAAAAAAAATAAAAAAAGAATATTAAAATCAATATAATTTAAAAAATTAATAATTTTAAAAAAAAATGACTAGAGTTAACCATAGTGTTCAATCAAGAAATAAACATAAAAAAATATTAAAACAAGCAAAAGGATATTATAGTGCAAGATCTAAAAATTTTAAATCTGCAAAACAGTCTGTTATAAAATCTTGTCAATATTCATATATACATAGAAAAGTTAAAAAAAGAGATTTTAGAAAAACATGGATTATAAAAATAAATGCTGAATTAAAAAAAAATAATTTATCATATAATAATTTTATTTTTTTATTAAAAAATAAAAAAATAAATATTAATAAAAAAATATTATCTTATATTGCAGAATTTAAACAAAATGATTTTAAAAAAATTATAAATTATATAATAAAATAAAATGTATAAAGAAATAAAAATAAAATTAAATGATATACTAAATGATATTAAAAAGTATAATATTAAAAATTTTTATAATATAAATGATTTAAATATATTTAAATCTAAATTAATTGGTAAAAAAAGTTATATATATAATATAATAAAAAATTTTTCAAATATAAATGAAATAAATAAAAAAGATATAGGAAAACTAATTAATATAATAAAAAATAAAGTAAACATTATTTATAAAAATAATATAAAAAATATTTACTTATTAAAAAAAAAAAATAATAAAAAATTTTTAGATATTACAATTCCTACGTATTTAAATAATGTTGGTAGTTTAAATTTAATATCTATAATAATAAACAAACTTAAGAATAAATTTTTAAATTTAGGTTTTAATATAATTAATGGGAAAGAAATTGAAGATTCAAAACATAATTTTGATTTATTAAATATACATTTAGAACATCCATCTAGAAATTATAATGATACTTTTTGGATAAACGATAATTATTTATTAAGAACACAAATTTCTAGTATACAAACTAGAATTAATAATAGAAATATTCCAATAAAAATAATATCGTATGGAAAAGTTTATAGAAAAGACAAAGGGAAAAAACATTCTTTTATGTTTCATCAAATGGATGGTATATATATTGATAAAAATATAAGTATATCTAATTTAAAATTTATACTAGTAAATATAGTAAAATTTATATTAAATGATAATGATATAAAAATAAAATTTAGAATTTCTTATTTTCCATTTACAGAACCTTCAATAGAAATGGATATATTTTTTAATGATAGATGGATAGAGATATTAGGAGCTGGAATGATACATAACAAAATATTAAAATATTTAAATTTAAATAATAATTTATATTCTGGTTTTGCTTTTGGAATTGGTATAGAAAGATTAATCATGATAAAATATAGGATTAAAAATATTAAATTACTTTATGAAAATAATATAAATGTATTAAACAATTTTAAACATAAAATATAATAATAATGAGATTTAGTCTAAATTTAATAAAAAATAATTTTATTACAGAAACTAAAGTAAACTTAATTAAATTAATAAATAATTTAAAAAAAATAGGAATAGAAATAAATTCTAAAAATAAAATATTTAATAATAAAATTAATATTTTTATAGGAAAAATAATTTTTAAAAAAAAAAATAAAAATAATATTTTTTTGTTAAAAATAAAATCAAAATATATAAAATTAATTGATATATATACAAATATTAGTATATTTAAAAAAGGTCAAATAATTCTATTAATAAAAGAAATTAGTAATATAAATAAAGAAAATAAATATTATATAAGTAATAATGTATTTTTTAAATTAAATATAAAAAAAATTAAAATAGGAACTAATATTAATAAATTTATAAATATAAATAAAGATACAATATTAGATATTTCAATACCATTTAATAGACCTGATTGTACAAATATTTTAGGTTTACTAAGAGAAATAAATAAAACAAAATTTTTAAATAAATATAAAAATAATAATATTAAAAATATTTGTAATAATGATATATATAAAATTGATTTAGATATAAAATGTAATAATTTTATATATTATTATAATTATATAATTAAAGATTTAAATATAAATAATAGCACTTCTATAATAATAAAAAATATTTTAAATATACATAATATTAATATAAAAAATAATATAGAAGATATAGTAAAGTATGTATTTTTGCAAACTGGTTATTATGTTCATATTATAGATTATGAATTTATAAAAAATAATAAAATAATAATAGAATGCATAAAAAATGAAAAAAATGAATGTGGAATATTAAATATTAAAAATAATAATTTTTCATTTATTCCAAATATAGAAAATAATATTTTTATAAATAAAAATACAAAAGAAATATTTATAGGATGTATAATATTTATTCCAAATAATATAAATGATTATTTATATAATAAATATTTAAAAAATAATTATTATAAATTATTAAATAATACTGATCCCTTTTTTGTTGATATTTTAATGAATAATTTATCAAAATTAATTATAAATACATATGGAGGAATATGTAAAAATAAAATAAAAATATTTAACAATAAAATTAAAAATAAAATTATAAATATTAATTTTGATAAAATAAGAAAAATTATAGGATTGCCTATAAGAAATTGTACTATAATTAATATTTTAAAAAAAATATATTGTAAATATAAAATAATAAAAAACAATTTAACAATTAATATACCATATTATAGATCAGATTTAAATTATGAAGAAGATATAATAGAAGAAGTATTAAAAAATTATAATATAAATAATATCCCATGTAAAAAAATATTATCTAATTTAAATATTAATAATTATGATGCAAATGAATATTTAAATAAAATTAAAAATTTTCTAGTATTTAATGGATATAATGAAGTTATAAACTTTAGTATATCAAATAGTAAATTACAAAAAATATTTTATAAAAAAAATAAATTTGTATATATAAAAAATCCTTTATCAAATAAACTTAATACAATGAGAATATCATTATTAACAGGATTGTTAAATAATGTTATATATAATATAAATAGAAAAATATATAAAATAAAAATATTTGAAATAGGTAATTGTTTTGAAAATAATAATAAATTTATAGAAACAGAATTTTTATCTACATTAAATTTAATAAATAATGATTTTATAAAAAATGATATATCTTATGATAATATATTTAATAAAATCAAATCAGAAATAGAAGATATTTTATTATTATTTATTAATAATAACGATTTTTTTTTTAAAAAAAAAAATGTATATTTTTTAAATAAAAATAACAGCATATATATATATAATAAAAAAAAAATATTAGGAATTTTAGGAATATTAAATAATAAATTAATAAAAAATAAAAATATAAATAATTATTCAATAATATATTCTGAAATAAATTTAAGTTATTTAAAAAATATAAAAAAAAATATTAAAAATAATAATGTTAATAATAATATATCGAAATTTAATTTAATTGATAGAGATATATCAATAGAAATTAATTTAAATATTAATATAGATAATATAATAGCTAGCTTATATTCATATAATTCAAATATTTATAAAATTGAAATTAAAGAATTTTATATTAAAAATAATAATAAATGTCTTTTATTAAGAATTTATATTAAATATATTAAACATATAAAAAATAGTTATATAAATAAGTTTATTATCTCTTGTTTAGAATATTTAAAAAAGAAATTTAACATTTATTATAAATAAATATTATTAAAAATTTAATAAATTTTTTTATGTATTGTGTAAAAAAAATAAGATCATATTTTCCTATTTTTAAAAAAAAAAATAGATTATATTTAGATAATGCTGCTAGCACATATAAACCAATAAGCGTTATTAATAAAGAATATAATTTTTATAAATATGAATATTTATCATATAATAAAAGTTTATATAGTAATTCATTAAATAATAAAGTAGAGTATACTAGAAAAATAATTTCCAAATTTATAAATTCTAATTATAATGAAATAATATTCACTAAAGGAGCTACAGAAAGTATAAATTTAGTTTCAAACTCATTATTATATAATAATGAGTTTTTAAAAAAAGGTGATAATATAATAATTTCAAATATAGAACATCATTCTAATTTTGTTACATGGAAATTTTTATTAAAAAAAAAAAATATAGAAATTAAAATTTTACCTATTAATAAAAAAAATGGTTATTTTAAAAAAAATTTTTTAAAAAAAATTATAAATAATAAAACTAAATTTATTTCAATAACTCATGTTTCAAATGTTTTAGGAGTATTAAATGATATAGAAGAAATAATTTGTATTATTAAAAATATAAACAAAAATATATTAGTTTTAGTAGATGGATCTCAAGCTATATCACATATAAAAGTTGATGTTAAAAAAATAAATTGTGATTTTTATGTTTTTTCTGGTCATAAAATGTATGGACCACTGGGTATAGGAATTTTATATGGAAAAAAAAAAATTTTAGATAAAATGAAACCTTGGCAATTAGGAGGGTCAATAATTAAAAATATATATAATAATAAAATTATTTTTGTTGATTCACCTTGGAAATTTGAAACTGGAACAATGAATTCAGCATCTGTAATAGGCATTAATGAATCTATAAAATTTATTAATAAAATAGGAATAAATAATATTTATAATTGGGAAAATAAAATATTAGAATATTCTATAAATAAATTAAAAAAAATTAAAGATATTATTATTTATTGTGATAATATTTATAATAAATTAAGTATAATATCATTTAATATAAAAAATATAAATTGTAATGATATAGGGTTTTTATTAAAAAATTCTAATATATATATTAGAACAGGACATCAATGTTCAATACCAATAATGAATTTATATAAAATATCAGGAGTATGTAGAATATCATATGCTATGTACACAAATTTTGATGATATAGATTTTTTTATAGAAAATCTAAAATTTATTAAAAAAAAATTTTTTTAAAAATGTTAAATAATAATTTTATTTTAATAAAATCTATTAATAATTCTAATACAAATATTAATAATATATTATATGATTTTAATAAAATTAATAATCTAATAGATAAATATAAATATATTATAAAATTAGAGAAAAATTTACTAAAAGATAATAGTATTAGAAATAAAAATACTATTATAAATTCATGTGATAGTAATATATGGTTTTATTGTTTATATAATAATAAAAGAATAATAATGTTTTCTGATAGTGAATCTTTAATTATGAAAGGATTAATTTCAATTATCCATATATATTTTAATAATAAAAATATTGATTTTTTTTTAAATAAAAAAAATATTCATTATATAATAGAAAATATTTTTATAAAAAAATTAAAAATTAAAAATTACAAATTTATAAATATATATCAATTTATGAAATATAAAATTTTAAAAATAATAAAATAATAAAAAAAATAAATTTATTATAACTCTAATATTTTATTATTTTTTTTATATAATAAGATATTATTTATTATTTTATAAATTTTTTTTATTTTATAAAATATTTAAAAAATAAAATATTATTTTATAATAATATTTAAAACAATAATAAAATAATAAAATAATAAAAAAATGTCAATTTTAAGTATATTAATTTATCCCGATGAAAATTTAAGAAAAAAAGCAGAATTAGTTTCTGATAAAGAAAATTTAAATGAAATAAATATTTTTGTAAAAAATATGTTTGATACAATGTATTATTATAATGGAATAGGCTTATCGGCTACTCAAGTCAATATACATAAACAAATAATAACTATAGATATAGATAATAATAAAATAGTTTTAATTAATCCTATAATAAAAAATAAAAAAGGTTATGTTAGTTTTTGTGAAGGATGTTTATCTATACCTAATTTTTTTTTAAATATAATAAGATATAAAAATATAGAAATTGAATATTTAGATATAGATTTAAAAAAAAAAAAGTTAAAAGCAAGTAACATATTGTCTTCATGTATACAACATGAAATAGATCATTTATATGGAATTTTAATAATAGATCATTTAAAAAAAAATAAATAAAAAAATGTTTTTAAAAAAAAATAATTTAAAAATAATTTTTATGGGTTCTTGTTATTTTTCTTTGAATCAATTATTTATTTTAAATAAAAAATATATTATATCTTTAATTATTTTTAAAGAAAAAATTAATTTTTATAAAATAAAAGAATTTGCTATAAAAAATAAAATATTTTTTTTAAAAATAAAAAATTTTTCCAATGAAATTATTAATATAATAAAAAACATTAATCCAGATATAATTATAGTTTCATCTTTTGGTTTATTATTAAATAATACTATATTAAATATTCCAAAGTACGGATGTATAAATATTCATCCATCATTATTACCAAGTTTAAAAGGACCTGCTCCAATATATTGGGCTATAATTAAAAATTATAAATACACAGGAATATCTATTATAAAAATGAATGATATATTTGATAATGGAAATATAATATTTCAAATTAAATATAAAATAAAAAAACATTTTGATTATAAATATCTATCAAATAAATTATCTAATATGTCTGGTATTGTATTAAATAATATATTAGAAAAAATAGAATATTATATTAATTTAAAAGTAAAAAATAATTATATAGAAAGTTATGCTAGAAAAATTACAAAAAGTGATGCATTATTAAATTTTAATAATAATTCATTTTTAGAATATAAAAAAATAAAATCTTTTAATATATGGCCAATATGTTATTTTATTTTTAATGATAAAAAAATTAAAATAATAGATTCAAAATATAGATTTAGTAAAATTAAATTTAATAAAAAAATAGGAAATATATTTTTTTTTAAAAAAAAAGTATTTATAATATTAAAATATGGGTTATTAGAAATAATTAAAATAAAAATACAAAATAAAAAAAATATATTATATATGAGAAACGATATATTTACTTTTTTTAATAATTTAAAAAAGAAAACTATTTTTTAATATTTATTATTATATAAACCATATTAGCATTATCTCCATTTCTGAATTTATAATATTTTATAATTTTTGTATATCCTCCATTAATATTAGAAAAATATTTTCCAAATACATTAATTGTTTTTTTTGTATTTTCCATATTTCTTATTTTTGAAAATATTATTCTTTTATTATGTAGACAATTTTTTTTTGATATGTTTATTATTTTTTCTATAACTCTTCTTAGCTCTTTTGCTTTTTGTAAAGTTGTTTTTATTTTTTCATATTTTATTAAAGAATTACACATATTCCTTAACATTAATTTATAATGACTTCTAGTTCTATTTAAATGTCTACCTATTATTTTATGATTCATAAAAATTCTAAAAATTTTTTTATTTTTTTAAATTTAATAAATTTTTATCATTTATATTCATTCCTAATTTTAATTCATATAATGATAATATATTTTTAATTTCTAGTAAAGATTTTTTACCTAAATTTGGTATTTTTAATAATTCAAATTCTGTTTTTGAAACTAGATCATATACATAGTTTATAGATTCTAATTTTAAACAATTATATGATCTTACAGTTAAATCTAAATTATCTATAGATTTAAATAATATTGGATTTACATTATTTTTTTCTAAATTATTATTATTTTTTATTATTATTTTTTCATTATTATTATTATTAATATTATTATTATAATTATTAAAATTAAAAATATTTAATTTATTTATTAATAATTTAGAAGCATACTCTATAGCATATTTTGAATCTATAGTTCCATTCGTAATTATATGAATTATTAATTTATCTAAATCTAAATTTTCTTTGAATTTAGTTGTTTCTATTTTATAAGATACATTTTCTATTGGATTATATATAGCATCTATAAATATTTTATGAGACATTATATTCTTTTCATTATAATTAATATATTTATTATTGATTTCTGATGATGATATATATCCAATTCCTTTTTGTATTTTCATTTTTATATTTATAGAAACATCATTTTTTGTTATATTACATATAACATGATCTTTATTATATATAAAAAATTCTTTATCTGAAGTTATATCACTAGATTTTACAGGACCAATTTCATTTTTATATATATTTAATATACCTATATCATCATTAATTAATTTTATTGATATTTCTTTTATATTTAATATTATATTAATAATATCTTCCTTTATACCATATTTATTAGAATATTCATGAAATATATTATCTATTTCAATTTCAGTTATAGCATATCCTGGTATTGATGATAATAATATTCTTCTCATAGAATTTCCTATTGTATGTCCAAATCCTTTTTCTAATGGGCTTAATGTTATAATTGATTCTTTTTTGCTTATATTTTCTACATTTATATTAGTATCTAAATTTTTCATAAATTTTATAAATTAATTTTATTAAAAATTTATCTAGAGTAAAATTCTATTATTAAATTTTCATTTATTTCTTTTAAAAATTCCTTTCTATCTGGTATATATAAAAAAAAACCATATAATTCATTCTCATTTATATTAACCCATGGAATATTCTCTCTATTTTTCATTAAATTTATAGAAAATTTTATTTTTACATTGTTTATCATTTTTTCAGATAATTCTATTTTAGAATTAGGTAATAAATTATAAGAAGGTATATTTATTATTTTACCATTTACTTTTATTAATTTATGATTTATTAATTGTCTTGATTCTAATCTAGTAGACCCAAATCCCATTCTATATACAATATTATCTAATCTTGATTCTAACATTTGTAATAATACTACACCAGTATTTCTTTTTTTCTTTATAGATTTTTTATAATAATTATAAAATTGTTTTTCTAATATACAATATATTCTTTTTAATTTTTGTTTTTCTCTTAATTGTATAGAATAATTAGAAATTCTTGATTTTCTTAGATGAATTTGTCCAGGAGTTTGATTTATTTTACATTTATTTTCTATATTTTTTATTCCAGATTTTAAATATAAATCAGTTTTTTCTCTTCTAATTAGTTTTAATTTAGGACCGATATATTTAGACATATTTTTTTATATTTTTTTTTAAATTTTAAAAAATTTTTTTTATTTTAATTTAAAATTAAACTCTTCTTTTTTTAGGAGGTTTACATCCATTATGAGGTATTGGAGTTACATCCATTATACTATTTATTTGAAATCCAGAATTATATATTGCTCTTATAACAGATTCTCTTCCAGGACCAGGACCAGATACTTTAACATAAACAAATTCTAATCCATAATTTTCTTTAACATATTTAGAACATTTTTCAGCAGCTATTTGAGCAGCAAACGGAGTTGATTTTCTATGACCTTTAAACCCAGAACTGCCAGAAGTTGCCCACCCTAATGTATTTCCATATAAATCAGTTATATTAATTATAGTATTATTAAAAGAAGAATGTATATTTACTATACCTTCATTAATTTGTTTTCTTTTTTTTTTTATTTTTTTCAAAAATTTTATTTTTTTCATAATTTAAAAAAATTTATTTTCTTTTTTAGAAAATTTTATATTTTTTCCTAGTTTTAGCATTTGTTTTTGTTCTTTGCCCTCTAGTAGGCAATCCTCTTTTATGTCTTATACCTCTATATGATCCTATATTAATTAATCTTTTTATATTGGATAATATATTTTTTTTTAAGTCTCCTTCTATATTTATATAAGATATTTCTTTTCTTATTTCATCTATTAATTTTGAATCAATATCACATATTTTAGTACTATATTTTATATTTAATTTATTACATATTTTTCTAGATGTAGAAATTCCTATTCCAAAAATATAAGTTAATGCTATTAATATTTGTTTATTATCAGGAATATTAACTCCATATATTCTAATCAATTTTAAAACCAATTTTTGTTCAAAAAAAAATAAAAAAATTTTTTTTATTTTTGTCTTTGTTTATGTTTTTGATTTTTATTACATATAACTCTAATTATACTATTTCTTTTAATTATTTTGCAATTATTACAAATTTTTTTAATAGAAACTCTTACTTTCATATAAATATTTTTTTTAAAAAATTAATAATCTAAATTTAATTTCTTTAATATTAAAGAATATTTATTTGAAATTAAATTATTTTGTAATTGATTTATAATTTCTATAGAAATAACAACAACTATTAATAAAGATGAACCACTCACATTAATTAAATTTATTTTATTTAACATTTCAGTAATAATATATATAAAAAATATATATAAAAAACTTATAAAAATTAAATTATTAATTATTTTACTTAAATATATTTCAGTATTAATTCCAGGACGTATTCCTGGTATTAATATTCCTGATTTTTTTAGATTGTTGGACGTATTACTAATATTAAATGATATAAAAGAATATGCATAATTAAATATAAATATTAAAATAGCATAAATTATAATATATGATAATGTTCCTGATTTTAAAAATAATAATATTAAATTAAATATATTAAATTTTGTATATATATATATGTTATATATCAACATTCTAAAAAATGTAATTAATGTAGAAGAAAATGATATTGGCATTATACCTGATATATTAATTTTAATTGGTAAATATGAAGGAGAAAATATATTAGTAAAATTTTTATTAAAAATATATTGTTTTGGGTAGTTTATAATTATTTTTCTTTGACTACATTCTATAAAAGTAATTGCATATATTAAAATATATAAAATTATTAGTATTAATATTAATAATATTATTTCAAATTTTATACTATTATTAAATATTTTTTTGATTATTTTTGTTACATAAGTTGGTAAATTATTTATTATTCCAATAAATACCATAATTGAGCCTCCATTTCCTATTCCTATATCAGTTATTTTATTAGATAACCATATTAATATAAAAGTTCCTGATATTAAACTAATCATAGAAAATATAAAAGAAATAATATTAATATCAATTATATTGAATATCCTATTAATACTTAACAAAGTTATAAATGAATTTATAATAGATATTATAAATGTAAATATATATATATATAAATTATATATATTTTTAGAATTAAAATCATTTTTTAATTTTATAAAATATGGAACAGTATTTGACAAAAATTGAATTAAAATAGTAGAAGATATATAAGGCATCATTCCCATAGAAAATATAGAAAATTTAACTAAAGACCCTCCAGAAAATAAATTATATATTTTTAATATAGGATGATCATTAAAATCTATAAATTTATTTACTATAAATGACATTTTAATATTATATATTGGTATAAATGATCCAATTCTAAATAATATTAAAAATAAAATAATTTTTATAAATTTTTTTCCTATATTAAAAGAAAAAAAATTATACATATCTAAATATGTTTTTAAATTTAAATAAAATTTATTATTCAATTTTACCTCCTATAAGTTTTATATTATTAATTACACCATTAGACAATTTTAATCCAATTATTGAAATTGGATTAATAATTTTATCTTTTAATATTATTTTAACTTCTTTTATACTTTTATTTATTAATTTATTTTCTTTTAAAATATCTAAATTTATTATATTAGAATGTATTTTTTTTATATCATTAGTAGTTAATGTTTTTTTATATATATTTTTATTTATATTATTTTTAAATCCATATTTAGGCACTTTTCTATAAAATGGAGTTTGCCCTCCTTCAAAATTTATTCTTATTTTTGAACCTGATCTAGATTTTTGTCCTTTATGACCTCTTCCTCCAGTTTTTCCATAACCAGAACTAATTCCTCTACAAATTCTTTTTTTTTTTTTTTTAGATCCTTTAGAACATTTAATATTATTTAATTTCATATAAATATTTTTTTTATATTTTATTTATTTATTAATAAGTATTTTATATTTTTATTTCTTTTTCTTGATAAATATTGTATAGATTTTATTTTTTTTATTGCTATAATAGTTGCTTTTACTACATTTATTGGATTTGTAGAACCATATATTTTAGTGATAATATTTTTTATACCAGATAATTGAAATATTAATCTTACAGTGTTACCTGCTATTATACCAGTACCTTTTGAAGGTTTTATTAATACTTTAGATTTTATATATTTTCCATAAGATTCATAATATATACTCTTATTAGAATTAATATAAATATCTATTATATTTTTATACGCATTATTTATAGATTTTTGTATTGATATAGGAGCTTCTTTAGATTTTCCATAACCAAATCCAACTTTTCCATTTTGATTACCCACTACAGTTAAAGATGAAAAACTAAATATTCTACCTCCTTTTACTGTTTTTGAAACTCTTTTTATAGATATTAACTTTTCTATAAACTCCATAATTATTATTAAATTTTTTCGTATATATTTTTTATTTTTTAAAATATTAATCCATTATTTCTAGAACTATTTGCTAAAGATTTTATTCTTCCATGAAATTTAAATCTAGATCTATTAAATATAACTTTTTTTATGTTTTTTTCAATTGCTCTTTTTGCTATTATTTCTCCTATTATTTCTGCTGATTTTCTATTCCCTGTATATATTTTTTTATCTATTAAAAGTTTTAATATTTTTTTTTCTGTAGTAGAAGCATAAACTTCTATTTTAGATTTATCCACAGATAATATTTTAGCATAAATATGCCTTGATGTTCTATAAACAGTAAATATATTTGTATTTTTATTTTTTATTTTTTTTTTTATTTTTTTAGATTTTATTTTGTTATGAATAAATTTATTTTTAATTTTCATATTTTATTTAACTTTTTTAGATTCTTTTAAAAATATTTTTTGTCCTAAATATCTTACACCTTTCCCTTTATAAGGATCAGGTTTTTTTAAATTAAATATATCACTAGATACTTGCCCTACAAATTGTTTATCTATTCCATTTATAGATAATTCAATGTTATTTTTACAAATTATATTAATATTATTAGGTATTTTATATAAAATACTATGAGAAAATCCTAAATTAAATATTAAAAAATTATCTTTTAACTCAACTTTATATCCTATTCCATATAATATTAAATTTTTGGTATATCCTATATCTACTCCTATAATTGCATTTTTTATTAAAGATATATATGTATGAATTAATGATTTAATATTTATTCTAAAATAATTATTAATAGGATTTATAATTATTTTTTTATTGTATATATTTATTTCTAAAAATTTATTAAATAATATATTTATTTTACCCAATTTACCACATACAGATATAATATTATCTTTTTTTATATCAATATTTATATTGTCTGGTATTAATAAAATATTTTTTATTTTTTTATTTTTTTTTATATTTTTTATCATTTTATTTTATTTTTTTAATATACATAACATATAGCTTCTCCGCCTATATTAAAAAATCTAGCATCTTTATGAGTCATAATTCCTTTAGAAGTAGAAATAATTATTATTCCATTTTTAATACTTATTTTTTTTATTTTATTAATATTATAATAAACTCTTAAACTTGGTTTACTTATTAATATAATATCATCTATTACAGAATTATTTTTATAATACTTTAAATTTATTTCTATAATATATTTTTTAAATATATTAAATTTGTTTATATATCCTTCTTTACAAAGAATATTTAATATATTTTTATTTATTTTTGAATTAAAACAATATATATTTTTCTTTTTATTAAATTTTGTATTTTTAATTCTAATAAACATATCTGATAATGTACATTGTATATTCATTGTATATTTACCAACTAGATTTTTTTAATCCTGGAATTAATCCTAACATAGCCATTTCTCTTAGTTTTATTCTACTTAATCCAAATCTTCTTAAATATGATCTTGATCTTCCTGTTATATAACATCTATTTCTTATTCTTATTTTACAAGAATTTTTAGGAAGCTTTTGTAATTTTAACATAGATTCCCATCTTTCTTTTTCTTGTATATTTTTATTAGATATTATTTTTTTTAAATACAATCTTTTTTTATAATATTTATTATATAATAATATTCTTTTATTATTTCTAAATATAATTGATTTTTTTGTCATTTTATTTTTTTTTAATTTTCTATTTTTAATGGAAAATTTAATAATTTTAAAAGTTCTAAAGATTCACTAATTTTTTTAGATTTTATTGAAATACAAATATCTAATCCCTTCATATTATTAGATTCATTATAATCAACTTCAGTAAAAACTATCTGTTCTTTTATACCGAAATTATAGTTTCCAAATTTATCAAAAGATTTAATTGATAATCCTTTAAAATCTCTTATTCTTGGAATAGTTATATAAATTAGTCTATCAATAAATAACCACATATTATATTTTCTTAATGTAACTTTACAACCTATAACAAAATTTTCTCTTATTTTAAAATTAGATATTGATTTTTTTGATTTTGTTAGTATAGGTTTTTGACCAGATATTAAAGATATATTTTTTATATATTTATTCAATATATTTTTATCTGAAGCTAAATGTCCTATTCCTATATTTAATGTTATTTTATATATATATGGAACTTCCATTATAGATTTATAATTAAATTTTTCCATCATATTATTAATAACATAATCTTTATATAATTTTAATATACTCATAAAAAAAACTACTTTATTAAAGTAACATTAGATATATGAATTTTAGATTCAATATAAATAATTCCACCAACTCTATTTAAATTAGGTGAAGGTTTAACATGTTTTTTTACTAATTTTACATTTTCTACAAATACAAAATTATTTTTTATTTTTATTATTTTACCAATTTTTCCTTTATCTTTTCCATATATAATTTTTACTACATCATTTAATTTTATTTTATATTTCATAATAAATAAAATGTTAAAGATTAAAATTATAAAACTTCATTTGCTAATGATATTATTTTCATAAAATTTTTATCTCTTAACTCTTTAGTAACAGGACCAAATATTCTTGTTCCAATAGGTTGTAATGTTTTATCATTTAATAATATACAAAAATTATTATCAAATTTTATAAAAGTTCCATCTTTTCTATATATTTTTTTTTTAATTCTTATAATTAAAGCTTTTAAAACTTCTCCTTTTTTTACTTTACTCTTATTATTTAATATTTCTTTAACAGATATTTTTATAATATCACCTATATATGCATATTTTTTTCTAGATCCTCCTAAAACCTTAATACATAATACTTTTTTTGCTCCAGAATTATCAGCAACATATAAAATACTTTGTTCTTGTATCATAATTTTATTTTTTAGCTATTTATTTTTTTATATAGAATCCATGATTTAGTTTTTGATATTGGTCTAAAATATCTTACTAAAATTATATCTCCTATATTAGAAATATTATACTCGTCATGAATTTTAATTTTAATATTAAGTTTTATATTTTTTTTATAAAGATTATGTTTTTTAATTCTTAAATAAGAAGCTATAATAGACTTATTTCCATTTTTTTTTATAACACAGCATTTTAAAAATTTACATATTTTCAAATTATTCATTTTTTCATTTTTTATTATTATTTTTTTTTTTATATGAAATCATCATTTTTATCCTTGCTATATTTTTATTATTTTTTTTTATTAAATGAGTTTTTTTTAAAAGATTATTAGCTAATTTTATCTTTAATTTAATTTTATTATTTAACATCATTAATAATTTGTTATAAACATTTTCATTATATTTCATATAATCTTTTTTTCATAAGTATTATTTTTATTGGTAATTTAAAAGAAGCGTGTTTACAAGACTTATTCGCTAATTTTTCATCAACATTATCTATTTCATATAATATAGATCCAGGTTTTATAAAAGAAACCCAATATTCTAAATTTCCTTTTCCTTTTCCCATTCTAACTTCTAATGGCTTTTTTGTAAAAGGTTTATCTGGAAATATTCTTATCCATATCTTACTTTCTTTTTTTAAAATTTTAGTTATAACTCTTCTTGTAGATTCTATTTGAAAAGAAGTTATTCTTCCACTTTCCATAGAAACTATGGCAAATGAACCAAAATTTATAAACATATTTAAAATTCCTTTTGTCTTACTTTTATGACATTTAGTATATTTTGAATTTTTTGGTTGTAGCATATTTTTTTTTTTTTTAAAAAATCATTCCTTTAAATACCCAAACTTTTATTCCAATTATACCATATGTAGTTTTACATATTGAACAATTATAATCTATATTAGATCTTATTGTGTGTAATGGAATTCTTCCTTCTTTGTACCATTCTGATCTTGCTATATCCGAACCTCCTAACCTTCCACTTATTTTAATTTTTATACCTAAAGCTCCATATTTCATAGATTGTTGTATATATCTTTTAATAACTTTTCTAAATGATTTTTTTTTTTTTATTTGAAAAGATATATTTTCAGAAATTAATTTTGCATCTAATTCGGGATTTTTAACTTCAAAAACTTTAATTAAAGTTTCTATTTTTGATATACCACTAATTTTATTTTTTAACTTTATTAAATCTTCTCCTTTTTTACCTATTATAATTCCTGGTTTAGAAGTATATATATTAATAATAATATTACTAGATAATCTTTCTATTATTATATTTGATATTGGAACTTTATGTAAATAAATATTAATAAAATTTCTTATTAAATAATCATTTCTTAAATTATCTAAAAATTTTTTTTTATCTGAATACCATATAGAATTCCAAAATTTATTTATTCCTAATCTAAATATTATAGGATTAACTTTTTGTCCCATCTTTTTTTTTAATATTTAATTTTATTATTATATGACTAGTTCTTTTTTTTATATAATTAACTCTACCTTTTGCTCTAGGAAAAACTTTTTTTATATAAGGCCCTTTATTAATTAATATTTTTTCTATAAATAAATCATTAATATTTATATTATAATTATTTATTGCATTAAATATAGCAGATTTTAATGCTTTATTTATTAAAAATGAAGATTTTTTGTTAGATAAAGATAATATATGCATATTTTTTTCAGCAGACAATTTTTTATTTATAGAATTGGCAACAATTCTTAATTTTAAATCAGAAGATTTAGCAAATTTGTACTTTGAATATATATTCATATATTTTTTATTTTTTATTTATTTTTTTATTTTTTGTAATATGCCCTTTATATGTTCTAGTAGGTGAAAATTCTCCTAATTTATGACCAACCATTTCTTCAGTTATATACACTGGTATATGCTTTTTACCATTATGAACAGCTATAGTTAGACCTATCATTTTAGGAAAAATAACAGATCTTCTAGACCAAGTTTTAATTATTTTATTATCTTTATTTTTTAATAAATTATCTACCTTTTTTATTAAATGTAAATCAATAAAAGGACCTTTTTTAACAGAACGAGACATAAATTTTATTTTTTTCTTTTTTTAATGATGAATTTATTTGTTCTTTTATTTTTTCTAGTTTTTTTACCTTTAGTTTTAATACCTAAAGGTGTAACAGGATGTTTACCAAAATTTTTTCCTTCACCACCTCCATGAGGATGATCAACAGGATTCATAGCTGTTCCTCTAACTGTTGGTCTTGTTCCTCTCCATCTATTAGCTCCCGCTTTTCCTAAAGATTGTAAAAACATTTTTTCATTTCCTACTTCTCCTATAGTAGCTCTACAAGAAGAAAGAATTTTTCTTATTTCACCAGATTTTAATTTTATTATAGAATATTTTTTATCTTTAGATAATAATTGAGAATAAGATCCTGCGGATCTAGATATTTTACCTCCTTTCTTTGGTAACATTTCTATATTATGTATATTAGTTCCTATAGGAATATTTTTTATCTCCATACAATTTCCTATTTTTATATCAACTTTACTTCCAGATATAATTTTATCTCCTATATTTAAATTTTTTGGTAATAAAATATATTTTTTTATACCATCACTATAAACAATTAAAGCTATATTACACGACCTATTAGGATCATATTCTAATCTAATAACTTTTGCAAATATATTATCTTTATTTCTTTTAAAATCTATAATACGATATTTTCTTTTATGACCACCTCCTATATGTCTAACTGTAATTTTTCCTTGATTATTTCTACCACCAGTTTTTTTTATAGGAAAAATCATTTTCTTATTCTTATTTTTACCTTTAAATAAGAAATTATTTTTTAATCTTCTTAAATGTCTAATTCCTGGTGATGTTGGTTTATATTTAATAATATTACTTTTCATAATCTATTATATTACTACTATTTATTTCATTTAATTTATTTAAAAAAATCTTTTTTTGATTTGATTCTAATATAACATAAACTTTCTTCCATAATTTACTATATCCAAATTTATTATTTTTTATTTTTTTATTTTTTTTTTTCTTAACTAAACATACATTTATTTTTTTTATTTTTAAATTAAAAAAATAAACTATAGATCTTTTTATATCTATTTTATTATATTTATTATTTACTTTAAATACTAAAATGTTTGATTTTTCTAATAAAAAATTAGATTTTTCAGATATATAAATATTTTTAATTATATCAAACAAATATAAATTTTTTATATTAATAATCATAATAATAATTTTTCTAGATTTCTTAAAGTAAATTCTGTTAAGATAATATAATTAAAATTTAATAAACTTATTAAGTTTATATCAAAAATACACTTAACATATAAAAAATAAATGTTATTAGAAGATTTAATTAAATATTCATTATATTTATCTATTAAAATAACAGTTTTATTTTTTTTAACTATATTAAAAATTTTATTATATAAATATTTTGTTTTTATAGAATTGACATAAAATTCATTGAATACTATAAATGAATTAATATTTATAAATTTAGAAAACATAGATTTACATGCTAATTTATACATTTTTTTATTTATTTTACATACATAATTTTTTCTTTGATTACCAAATGTAACACCTCCAGATCTCCAAATAGGACTTCTAATACAACCAGATCTAGCTTTACCAGTTCCTTTTTGTTTCCATGGTTTTTTATTAGATCCAGAAACATTAGATCTATTTTTATTTAATTTAGTATTTTGTCTAATATTAGATAAATATGAAACATATACTTGATGTATAACAGATTCATTATATTTTACATTAAAAATATTATCTAAAATATCTATTTCTTTTTTAGTATCTTTTAAAATTATTTTCATAATGATAAATTAAGAAGATTTAACATACAAATTTTATATATACATTATTATTATTATAACCAGGAATAGATCCTTTTACAAAAAGTAATTTATTATTAATATCTATTTTAAATATTTTAATATTTTTTATTGTTATTTTATCACATCCATAATGACCGGCCATTTTTTTACCTTTATGTACTCTACCAGGTGACTGATTTTGACCTATAGATCCTGAAGCTCTATGTGATAACGAATTTCCATGAGAAGCATCTTGTGATTTAAAATTCCATCTTTTTATAACACCAGAAAAACCTTTTCCTTTAGATATTCCTGTTATATTTACTTTACTAAAATTTAAAAAATAATCTAATTTAATAAACAAATTATCTTTAATATTATTTTTTAAATAATCATTATCTATAATAAAACTTTTTATTATAGAACTTGGAGTTATTTTTTTTTTATTAAAAATACCTAAAAATGGTTTATTAAATTTTTTTTTTAATTTTACTCCAGAAGTTATTTTAATAATAGATCTATTATTATTAATATTATCTATTGATATTATTCTATTATCAAAAATTTTAATTACAGTTATAGGAATAGAGCCGCTTTCTAAGAAAAATCTAGTCATGCCACATTTAAAACCAATCATATATATCATATTTTTTTAAAAAATTTAAAGTAAAATTATTTGTACACTAACGCCTGAATTTAATTCTAATTTCATTAATGCATCTATTGTTTTATTAGATATATTATTAATGTCTATTAATCTTTTATAAGTCAAAATTTCATACTGATCTCTAGCATCTTTATTTACATGAGGGGAGGTTAATATTGTATATCTTTCTCTTCTAGTAGGTAAAAAAACGGGTCCAATAACATTTGCTCCTGTTTTTTTAGCAGTATTTATTATTTCCTTTGAAGAATTATTTATAAATTTAAAATTAAATGATTTTAATTTTATGCGTATTTTATTTTTATTAATCATAAAAATTATTTATTATTAATATTTTTTTTATTAATTATTTTATCTAATATATATTTAGGAGATTCTTTATATTTTAAAAATTCCATAGAATAATTGGCTCTACCTTTAGTTTTAGATCTTAAATCTGTTGAATAACCAAACATTTCTGATAATGGAACATAAGAAATAATTATTTTATTATTAAAATTTTCTTTTATATTATTTATTATTCCCCTTCTTTTATTTAAATCTCCTATAATATCTCCCATATATTCTATAGGAGTTATAACTTCTACTTTCATAATTGGTTCTAATATTACTGGATCTGCATCTAAAAAAGCTTTTTTAAATGCAATAGATCCAGCTATTTTAAATGCTATTTCAGATGAATCTACAGGATGATATGATCCATCATAACATGAAACTTTTATATTAACAATAGGGTATCCTGCTAAAATTCCTATTTTCATTTGTTCTTGTATACCTTTATCAATAGATGGTATATATTCTTTTGGTATCGCTCCTCCTATTATATTATTAACAAATATATAATTTTTATCATAACAAGGTTCTATTTGAATAAATACATGTCCAAATTGACCTCTACCTCCAGTTTGTCTAATATATTTACCTTCTTTTCTAACTAGTTTTTTTATAGTTTCTCTATATGAAACTTCAGGTTTTCCCATTTTAAAATCAATATTAAACTCTCTTTTCATTCTATCAGTTAATATTTCTAAATGTAATTCTCCCATTCCAGAAATTATTGTTTGTCCAGTATCGTTATTAACATAAGATTTAAATGATGGATCTTCTTGCAATAATTTAGATATTGCTATACTCATTTTATCTTGATCTAATTTTGTATTAGGTTCAACAGCTATAGAAATAACCGGATTTGGAAATTCTATGTTTTCAAAAATAATAGGATTAAATTTTATATCACATAAAGTATCACCAGTTGAAACATTTTTTAATCCTATTACTGCTGCTATATCACCTGAATTAACTTCTTTTATTTCAAATTTATTATTAGCATGCATTTGAACAATTCTACCTAATCTTTCTTTACAATTTTTATTTGAATTAAATACAAAATTTCCAGATTTTATATTTCCAGAATATACTCTAAAAAATGTTAGATTTCCTATACATGGATCTGAATAAATTTTAAAAACTAAGGCTGAAAAATTTTTATTTAATGCATTAATATATATTTCTTTTTTATTTTCTTTACCAATTTCTATACATTTTATATCAGGAATATCTAACGGAGATGGCAAATATTCTATTATCATATCCAATAATGGCTGAACTCCTTTATTTTTAAATGCAGACCCGCATGTTATTAACATAATAGAATTATCTAATGTTTTTTTTCTTAATCCAAATATAATATCTTTATTAGATAAATTATTATCTATATATTTATTTAATAAAGATTCAGAAGATTCTACAGAAATTTCTATTAAATTATTTCTCCAATAATTAGATATATTTAACATATCATCTGGAATTTTATCAAAAAAAAATTCAGATCCATAATTATTTTCATTCCAATAAATAGATTTCATTTCTATTAAATCAACTAATCCTAAAAAAGTATCTTTTAAGATTATAGGCAAAAATAAAGGAACTGCATTACAATTTAACTTATTTTTTATTTGATTAATTATATCAAAATAGTTAGAACCTAATCTATCCATTTTATTTATAAATGCTATTCTAGGTATAGAATATTTATTAACTTGTTTCCAAACTGTTTCTGATTGAGGTTGAACTCCACCAACAGAACAGTAAACCATTATAGCTCCATCTAATATTCTCATAGATCTTTCCACTTCTATAGTAAAATCAACATGACCTGGTGTATCAATTATATTAATTCTATGTTGATCATATTTATTATCTATTCCAGACCAAAAACAAGTTGTAGTAGCAGAAGTTATTGTAATACCTCTTTCTTGTTCTTGTTTCATCCAATCCATAGTTGCTAAACCATCATGAACTTCACCAATTTTTCTATTTATTCCTGTATAAAAAAGTATTCTTTCTGTTAAAGTTGTTTTTCCAGCATCTATATGAGCACTTATTCCTATATTTCTATAATTTTTTATATTAGTCATAAAAATTTTTTATTTATAGTTTATAATGAGTAAAAGCTTTATTTGATTCAGCTATCTTATGAATTTCATCTCTTTTTTTTAAAGAAAACCCTTTATTATTTAATATATCAATATATTCATTAGATAATTTAATAAACATAAACTTATTTTCTAATCTTTTTCTAGCTGAATTTATTATCCATCTAATAGCTAAAGTGTTTGCTCTATTAATACTTATTTCAACAGGTATACTATATTTTGATCCACCAATTTTTCTAGATTTTACTTCAATAATTGGTTTAACTTTTTCTATTACATTTTTTTCAAAATTTAATATATCAAAGTTATTTATTTTATTAAAAAAAATATCTAAAGATTTATAAACAATATATCTTGCTAAAGTTTTTTTTCCTTTTAACATTAATAAATTTATAAATTTAGATATTATTTTAGAATTAAATTTATAATCTGGTAATATTTTTTTATTAAATGATAAATTTTTACGAGACATAAAATTATTTTTTAAATTTATATTTTTTTTGTTCCATATTTAGATCTACTTTTTTTTCTATCTTTAACGCCATTACAATCTAATATTCCTCTAATAACATGATATCTAACACCAGGTAAATCTTTAACTCTTCCACCTCTTACTAAAACTGAAGAATGTTCTTGTAAATTATGACCTTCTCCTGATATATATGCTGTTATTTCATAATTATTAGTTAATCTTACTCTACAAACTTTTCTTAAAGCAGAATTGGGTTTTTTAGGAGTAATAGTATAAACTTTAATACATATCCCTCTTTTTTGAGGACATTTATTTAATGCCAATGTATTACTTTTATATTTTTTCTTTTTTCTAGAATTTTTTATTAATTGATTTATAGTAGTCACTTTAAAATATAATTGAAATTAAATTTAAAAAAAAAATAAATAAATTAATTATACTAAATTTTAATAATAAAATCTAATAAATTAATTTTATTTTATTTTTTATTTTTCAAAATTCATTTTTTTTTGATAGTCAATATACCCAGTTCCAGCAGGTATTAATCTGCCTACAATAACATTTTCTTTTAATCCTTTTAAAAAATCTATTTTTCCTAATATAGAAGATTCTGTTAAAACTCTAGTAGTTTCTTGAAATGATGCTGAAGATATAAATGAATCAGTTATTAATGATGATTTTGTAATTCCTAATAAAATATGTTGGTATTTAATATTTTTTTTATTTTTTTTGTTTAAATCATAATTAATTTTTTTTACCTTTATAAACTCTATACTATCATTTTTATTTAAAAATGATTCTCCTGGATCAATTATTAAAACTTTTTTCAACATTTGTTTAATTATAATTTCTATATGTTTATCATTTATTTTAACTCCCTGTAATTTATATATAGATTGTATTTCATCTATCATAAAATTAATTAATTTATTTAATCCTCTTAATCTTAATATATCATTTAAAGAAGCTTGACCATCTGATATAATATCTCCTTTTTCTACTAAACTCTCATTTAAAACTTGTAAATTTTTCCATTTTGGAATTATTGTTTCATATAGTATTTTATTATTATCAATAGATTTTATAATAATTTTTCTTTTACCTTTAGGTAAATTATTAATAAAAATAATTCCATTTTCTTCTGCTAAAATAGCTTGATTTTTAGGATTACGAACTTCAAATAAATCAGAAATTCTAGGTAAACCTCCAGTTATATCTTCTTTTATTGATCCTTTATTCTGAGGTATTTTTGCTATAATATCTCCACAATTAATATACTCATTATCATGAACTTGAATTATAGATTTATCAGGAATTATAAATTGATATGATTCATTATTACTATTTATAATTTCTATTGTTGGTAAAAAATTTCTATTTTCTATTAATCTATCATGATAATCTATTATCATTATAAAATCTATTCCAGTTATTTCATCTAATTTATTTATAACAGTTTTATCTACTATTATATCTTTAAATTTTACTCTACCGTCAATATTTGAAATTATAGGTATATAATATGGATCATATTTTATTAATAAATCTCCAGATTTTACAAAATCATTATTCATCTTATATATTATTGATCCATATGGAATTTTATATTTGCCTTGTAATTCATTATTATTAAATATTTTAATTTCAGAATTTTTTGATATAACTACAAATTGATCAAATTTATTTTTAACATATTTAAGGTTATTAAAGTCTAATATTCCCGAATATTTGGAATATATATTTGAATCTATTATGGAGTTACTAAAAGCAGCTCCTCCTATATGAAAAGTTCTCATAGTTAATTGAGTACCAGGTTCACCTATAGACTGAGCAGCAATAACTCCAACAGATTCTCCTTGACTAACAATATTTCCATTTGATAAATCTATTCCGTAACACACAGAACATATTCCAAATTCATTATCACACATTATAACAGATCTTATTTTTAATTTATTTATTAAATTAAATTCTATTATATTACAAATATTACTATCTATTATTGTATTATCACGTATTATGATTTTATTATTAATACATATATCATTTATAATAAATCTTCCAAAAATTTTATTATATATTTCTTCTTTTATTTTTTCATTTTCTAATATATCATATATATATATTCCTTCTTTTGTATTACAATTATATTTTGTTATTACTAAATCTTGCGCTACATCTACTAATCTTCTAGTTAAATATCCAGAATTTGCCGTTTTCAAAGCAGTATCAGCTAAACCTTTTCTAGCTCCATGAGTTGATATAAAATATTGAAAAACATCTAATCCTTCTTTAAAATTAGATTTTATAGGATTTTCTATTATAGAACCATCTGGTTTAGTCATTAAACCTCTTATACCTGATAATTGTCTAATTTGAGTTGAAGAACCCCTTGCTCCTGAATCATACATTATAAAAATACTATTTAATAATTCTTTATAATTAGAACTATTTTTATATTTAGATAAATTATTTATCATTTCAGTAGTTATTTCTTCACTAACATTTAACCATATATTAATAATTTTATTATAACGTTCTTCATTACTTAATAATCCTGATTTATACTGATTTTGTATATTTTCTACTTCAATATCAGCTTTATTTATTATATTAAATTTTTTATCTGGTATTACTAAATCATCAAGACTAACAGAAATTCCAGATTTAGATGCATATATAAAACCAATATACATTAAATTATCTATTAATTTTATAGTATCTTTTATACCAAGTAATTTATAACTTATATTAATAAGATTTAATATATCTTTTTTTCTTAAACATTTATTTATTAAATTAAATCTTAATTTTTTTGGAAAAAAATCCCATAATAATATTCTTCCTACAGTAGTAGATACTATATTATATATTTCTTCATTATTTATAATTTCTAATATTCTAACTTTTATATTTGTATGAATACTTATAATATTCATATCATAATATTTTTTAACTTCATTTAAATTAGAAAATATTGAATTATATTTTATATTTTCATCTATATTAACAGTTAGATAATATATTCCTATTATTATATCTTGAGAAGGTATTATAACAGGATCTCCATTTGAAGGAGATAAAATATTATTAGTAGACATCATTAATATTTTAGATTCTATCTTAGATTCTATTGATATAGGTATATGAATAGCCATTTGATCTCCATCGAAATCTGCATTATATGCTGTACATACTAATGGATGCAATTGAATAGATTTTCCTTCTATTAATATAGGATAAAAAGATTGTATACCTAATCTATGTAAAGTAGGAGCTCTATTAAGAAGAATTGGATAATCTTTAATTATTTCTAATAATACATCCCAAACAATAGAATCTTTAGAATCAACAATTTTTTTAGAAGACTTTAAATTGTTTGATATACCATTTTCAATAAGTTTATTATAAATAAATGGTTTAAATAATTCTAAAGCCATTTCTTTTGGAATTCCACATTGATTCAATTTTAAATATGGTCCAACAGTTATAACAGATCTTCCAGAATAGTCAACTCTTTTTCCTAATAAATTTTGTCTAAATCTACCATGTTTACCTTTTATCATATCAGATAATGATTTTAAATGTCTTTTAGAACTTATAGTTTTATCTTGACGACTATTATCTAATAAAGAATCAACAGATTCTTGTAACATTCTTTTTTCATTTTTTATTATAATATCAGGAGCAGATAAATTTATTAATTTTCTTAATCTATTATTTCTATTTATTACTCTTCTATAAAGATCATTTAAATCTGATGTAGCAAATCTTCCACCGTCTAATGGAACTAAAGGTCTTAAATCTGGAGGTAATATAGGTAATACATTTAATATCATCCAATCAGGTTTATTATTAGAATTTATAAAAGATTTTATTAAATCAATTCTTTTTAATATTCTTTTATTTTTAAAATCTGATTGAGTATAACTTAATATTTTATTTAATTTTATAAGTTCTTGTTGTAAATTTATATTTTTTAATAAAATCTGAATTGCTTCAGCTCCCATTTTAACTTCAAAATCAAAATTATTAATATCTAAAAATTCTTTTTCAGATATTATTTTTCCTATTGGAAATTTATTATTATTACTTTTAGTTATAATATAAGATTCAAAATATAAAACTTTTTCTATGTCTTTAATAGACATATCTAATAATAAACCTATTTTTGAAGGTAATGATCTTAAAAACCATATATGAGCAACAGGAGAAGATAATTCTATATGACCCATTCTAATTCTTCTAACTTTAGATTCTATAATTTCAACACCACATTTTTCACATTTTATTCCTTTAAATTTAACCTTTTTATATTTTCCACATAAACACTCATAATCTTTTATAGGACCAAAAATTTTAGAACAAAATAATCCATCTCTTTCAGGTTTAAATGTTCTATAATTTATAGTTTCAGGCTTTTTTACCTCTCCATACGACCATGATCTTATAATATCAGGTGAAGCTATAGACAATTTTATTGAATTAAATTTTTTATATAAATTATTCATTATTTATTTACTCATTATTTTTTGTTTTTTCATTAAGTTCTATATTTATAGCTAAAGATTTTATTTCATTAAATAATACATTAAATGATTCTGGTATATTTGATTCAATATTATTATTACCATAAATTATATTTTTATACATATTAGATCTACCATCTACATCATCTGATTTAACTGTTAACATTTCTTTTAATGTATATGCGGCTCCATAAGCCTCTAAAGCCCAAACTTCCATTTCTCCAAATCTTTGACCTCCAAATTGAGCTTTACCTCCTAAAGGTTGTTGAGTAATTAAACTATAAGATCCAGTAGATCTAGCGTGCATTTTATCATCAACTAAATGATTTAATTTCATCATATATATATATCCAACAGTAACTTTTCTATCAAATTTATCTCCAGTAAATCCATCAAATAAATCAATTTGTCCAGAATCTGGCAAATTTGATAAGTTTAGCATTTTTTTAATTTCGTATTCATTAATTCCATCAAATACAGGAGTAGAAATTTTAAGACCATTTTTTATATTATTATAAATAATATATATTTCTGAATTTGTAAATTTATTAAAATCTATTATATTATCTTTCTTATCAAAATTATATATTTTACTTAAATATTTTCTTATTCTTTCTATATCATTATATTTATCATATAAATATTGAATATTTTTTCCTATATTCTTTAAAGAAGATCCTAAATGTGCTTCTAATATTTGACCTATATTCATTCTAGATGGTACTCCCAATGGATTAAGTATAATATCTATAGTATTTCCATATTCATCAAAAGGCATATCTTCTATAGAATTTATTTTAGATATTACTCCTTTATTTCCATGTCTACCAGCCATCTTATCTCCTATTTGAATATATTTTTTAGTAGCTATATATATTTTAACTATTTTTAATATATCATTAGACAAATCATCATATTGAATAATCTTATTTTTAAATAAAGCATATTTGTTATCATATATACTATCTATACTTTCTAAGTATTTTATTATTTTTTTTAAATCATTTGTAATTTTATTATCTTTTAATAAATATTCAAATTGTTTATTTTTTAAATTATTATAATCATAATTAATATTATTTTTTATACATAAATTTTTTATATTATTTATTAAAATATTTGATAATATATTTTTTTCATCATCAATAAATTTTTTAAATTTATTTAATTTATCATTTTCTATATCAATATATCTTTTATCTTTTTTAATTCCATCTTTTATAAATATTTGAACATCTATTACAGTTCCAAAAATACCATTAGGAACTCTCAATGAAGTATCCTTTATATCAGAAGCTTTTTCTCCAAATATAGCTCTTAATAACTTTTCTTCTGGAGTCAATTGAGTTTCATTTTTCGGAGTAACTTTTCCAACTAATATATCTCCTGGACTAACATAAGAACCTTTATATATTATTCCACATTCATCTAATTTTGAAAGTAAAGAATCAGAAATATTAGGAATATCAGCTGTTATTTCTTCTTTTCCTAATTTTGTTTCTCTACATATACAAGAAAATTCTTGTATATGTATACTTGTAAATATATTATCTCTTACTAATTTTTCAGAAATTATCATAGAATCTTCAAAATTATATCCATACCAAGACATAAATGCTACTCTTATATTTTTGCCTAAAGATAATTCTCCAAAATTTGTTGATTGTGAATCAGATATTATATCATTTTTATTAATCTTATCATTTATATTTACAATAGGTATATAATTTATACATGTATTTTGATTAGATTTATTAAATTTTTTTAATCTATATATATCAATATATAATGGATTACTTTCATTTACCTCTTCATTATTTACTTCTATAATAATACAGTCACTATCTAAATAACTAACTATTCCTCCTCTTTTAGCATATATAGTATAATTAGTATCTTTAGAAACTATTATTTCCATACCAGTTCCAACTAATGGAGATTCAGAAATCATTAATGGAACTGCTTGTCTTTGCATATTAGCTCCCATTAATGCTCTATTAGCATCATTATGTTCTAAAAAAGGTATTAATGAAGAACCAACAGAAACTATTTGTTGATTTGATATATCCATATAATTAATATCATTTGAATTAAATAAATTAAATTCTCCATTATATCTGCATATTAATTTAATATCTTTAAATTTATTATTTTTATCCAAATTATAATTAGCTTGAACTATTATATTATTAAATTCTTCATTAGAAGATAAATATTTAACTTTATTAGTAACTATTCCATTATTTACAACTCTATATGGAGTTTCTAAAAAACCATATTTATTAACTCTTGAATATATAGATAAAGAATTAATCAAACCTATATTTGGCCCTTCCGGAGTTTCGATAGGACATAATTTTCCATAATAAGTATAATGAACATCTCTAACTTCAAATCCAGCTCTTTCTCTTGTTAATCCACCAGGACCTAAAGATGATATTCTTCTTTTATGAGTTATTTCTGACAAAGGGTTATTTTGATCCATAAACTGAGATAACTGACTAGAATTAAAAAATTCTTTTATTGTTGCAGAAAGCTGTTTAGAACTTATTATTTTTTGTGGAGTTATATTACATAAATCATTTACTACTGATAATTTGTCTTTAACATTTTTTTCTATTCTTAACAATCCTATTCTAAATTGATTTTCTATCATTTCTCCTACTAATTTAATTCTACGATTTTCTAAATTATCTATATCATCTATTTTATATATTCCATTTTTTATATTAATTAATTTTTTTAATATTAATATAATATCATTATTATTTAATATATTTTCATTACTATCATAATTGTTTATAGATTGATTTATTTTCAATCTACCAACATTTGATAAATCATATTTATTTTTTTTAAAAAATAAAGATTTAAATAAATATTCTGACGATTCAAAAGAAGAAAATTCACCAGGTCTAATATATTTTTGTATTTCATTTATAGAATCTTTATAATCAATAGTATAATCTTTTTTCAACGTATTAAATATAGATAACCCATAACTAGAATTTAAAATATCTATTATAAATAATTTATTACAAAATTTTAAAATTTTATTTACTAAATCTTTACTTATTTTACTAAAAGATTTTAAAAATATATTTTTACTATTATCAAAACAATCATCAAATATTATACTATTAATAATTTCATTATCTTCTATTTCTAAAAAACTTATATTTTTACTTTTTAAATTTAATATAATCTCTAATGTAAAAATTTCTGATTTATTAATTTCTAAAACATTTTCAATATATATATTAAAATTAGATTTTTTATTCAATAAAAAATCTATATTTATATAAAATTTATTATCTATAATGTCTATTTCTAAAATTTTATAAAATAGATTTATTATATCCTTATTAGAATAATTTATACAATGTAAAAACATTGTAACTGGAAATTTTTTCTTTCTATCTATTCTAGCAAATATACAATCTTTTATATCAAATTCAAAATCAATCCATGATCCTCTATATGGAATTATTCTAGCGTTATATAAGTTTTTTAATTGTATATTTTTTTCTTTTACAATATCAAAAAAAACTCCAGGACTTCTATGTAATTGAGATACAATTACCTTTTCTACTCCATTAATTATAAATGATCCATTTTTTGTCATATTAGGAATATCTCCAATATAAACTTCTTGTTCAATTTTATTAATTATTTCATTATTTTTATTATAAATAATTAATTCTAATATAATTTTTAAACAAATTGAATAAGTTAATCCTTTTAATTTACATTCATCAGAATCTACATTAACATTTTTTTCTATATTATAATTTATGTATCTAAGTTCTATATTATTATTATAATTAAATATAGGAAATATAGAATTTAATATATTATTTATTCCAAATTCTATAAACTTTGAAAAAGATTCTTTTTGTATATCTAATAAATTTGGTAATTCTATAATTGAATTATATTTATTAAAACTTTTTCTAAAATTCTTTTTTAAAATATTCATTATTTTATCATTTTATTAAAATATTAATAAAAAATATATATATAATATAATAAATATATATAAAATATTTTTATTAAAATATTAGTTTAATTTAAATCAACAATAGATCCTATATCTTCAAACATTTTTTTAATTTTAATAAATTCTTCTTTATCAATGTTTTCTTTTATTATAACAGGACATGATTCAACTAAATCTTTAGATTCTTTTAATCCTAAATTTGTAATAGATCTAACTAATTTAACAACTGATATTTTATTTGAACCTACAGATTTTAATGTTAAATTAAATATTTTTTTTTCTTCTATATTTTCTTTTTTATTATTATTTAAAATAATATCAGAATATTTTATAGAAAATTTTTTTTCTATCATTAATATTAATTCAGATACTTCTAAAACAGACATATTTGATATAGTTTCTACAATATCTTCTTTTGAAATCATAATCTTTTTATATATAAATTAATAAACTCTTAATGTTTTTTATTTATTATATGCAATAAATTTAAAAATTTACCAATAGATAAATATTTTAGAATTATTACTAAATTAAATATAGATTTTTCATAAGTAGGAATATTATATAAATATTTTATATAATTAGTATCATATATATTTTTATTATAATATAAATAACTAATTTTACTAATATTTATAATATTAATAAAATTTACTAAAAACTTAACTATATTTAAAACATCTTCATTTGAAAATATTATTAAATTTTGTTCAAATATATTTAAATTAATTAAATTATTTAATTTATTTTTTTTAAAATAATTATTTAATAATGTTTTTTTAATAAAAAAAGAAACAGAATTATTTTTTTTTAAATTTTTTCTAAAAATATTAATATCTCTAGAAGGCATATTATTAATATTAATAAAAAAAAATATTTTAAATTTAGTAAATAAAATATCAAATTTATCTATTATATTTTTTTTTATAATAAAATTTTTATTATTCATATAAGGTATTTTTTCTTTTTATATATTTATTTTTAAACTAATTCCCATAGTAGAAGTTATATAAATTTTTTTAAATATATTTTTTTTATTATTAATTATTATTTTATTATTTAATAAATGTTTATAAAAAGAAATTATATTATCTACTAAATATTCATTCTTATAATTAATTTTCCCAATTACTAAATTCAATATTCCATTTTTACATCTATAAAAAATTTTTTTACCATTTTTTATGTTATCTTCTATAAAATCATAATTATTTATTAGATTTCCGTATTTTTTATCAAAAATCATATATTTAATTAAATTTTTTATAAAATTATTATTTTTATTATTAATATATATATTATTTTTAATAAAAAATAAATTAGAAAATTTAAAATTTAATTTTTTAATATTATTATCATTAATATTTATAAAATTAAAACCTAATTTTTCTATATTATTTTTATCTTCATATAAAGATATAATATATATTTTAGGAAATATCCCATTAGAATATGGTAATAAACAATTACCATATAAATTGTTAAAATTAATTTTTAATAATTTTAAATTAAAAACAATAACTATTTCTATATTTTCTATAAAATTTCTATATGAAATAGATTTTAATATATTAATAGAGTCGTTTAAGTTATATATTTTTTCCTTATTAATATTTTTTATTATTTTTATATATTCATTTTTATTATTATTCATAAAAATAAGTTTTATACTTTATATTATTTCTATTCCCATTGATTTAGCTGTTCCAATAATAGATTTTGATATAATATTTATATCATCATTTAACATATCATTAAATTTTATTTTTGATATCTCTTCTATTTTGCTTTTACTTATACTACCTATTATTTTGTTTTTACAATTTGAAGATCCTTTATTTATATTTAATTCTTTTTTTAAAAGAATAGAAGTAGGAGTTGTTTTTATAATAAAATCAAAAGATTTATCATCATAAATAGTAATAAATACTGAAACTAAAATATCAGAAAAATCTTTTGTTCTATCATTAAATTTATTACAAAAAGAAATTATATTAATTCCTTTTTGACCTAAAATTGATCCTATAGGAGGATTAGGAGTAGCTTTTTTAGCATATATTTGTAACTTTAAATAAGAAATTATTTTTTTCATAAATTATATATAATATAAATAAACTATAAAAATTAAATTATTTTTTCTATTTGAGAAAAATTTAAATTAACTGGAGTATTTCTACCAAATATTGAGACATATACTGTAATTCTATTTTTAGAATAATCAATATTTTCAACTTTACCATTAAAATCAACAAAAGGTCCATCTTTAATTCTAATTATTTCTCCAATATTAAATAATATTTTTGGTTTTGGATTTTCGCATGATATTTTTATTTTTTCTAAAATATTATTAATTTTATCATCTGGTATATATGATAAATGAGAACCGCTTTTAATAAAGCCAAAAACATTTTTTATTTTATTAATCATATTTATTGTTTTATCATTAACTTCCATATTTAATAAAATATAACCTGGTAAAAATTTTCTTTTACTTTTTATTTTTTTTCCATTTTTTATTTCTATTATTTCTTCTTTAGGTATGATAATTTGTTTAAAATATTTATCAACATTAAAATAATTAGAATAGTATTTTATATATTTTAAAACTTTATCTTCAGAACCTGATAATACTTTTAATACATACCATTTATTATTTATATTTTCCACAATATTTTACTTAAATTTTATTAAATAATATATGATTTTTATAATAACATAATCTAATATATATATAAATAAAGATATTATAAAAATTAAAAAAATAATAAATAATGAGAAATAAAATGTATCAATATATTTAGGAAAAGAAATATTATTAAATTCATTTTTAATATTTAGAAAAAATAATTTAATATTAAATTTTTTTTTCATATACTATTTTTTTATTTTATTACTAAAAAATTTTTATAATATAATTTCTGTAACTAATCCAGCTCCAACTGTTTTTCCTCCTTCTCTAATAGCAAATCTTAAACCATTTTCCATAGCTATAGGAGATATTAATTCAGAAACAATATTTATATTATCTCCTGGAATAACCATATCTACATTATCTGGAAGTTCTATTATACCTGTAACATCAGTTGTTCTAAAATAAAATTGAGGTTTATATCCATTAAAGAATGGAGTATGTCTACCTCCTTCATCTTTAGTTAATATATAAACTTCAGATTTAAATTTAGTATATGGTTTTATTGATCCTGGTTTTGATAAAACTTGCCCTCTTTCAACATCATCTCTTTTAACACCTCTTAATAAAATACCAACATTTTCTCCAGCTCTACCTTCATCTAAAATTTTTCTAAACATTTCTATTCCTGTACATATTGTTTTAATTGTATCTTTAATACCTACAATCTCTACTTCATCTCCTATTTTAATAATACCTTTTTCTATTCTTCCAGTAACAACAGTTCCTCTGCCAGGTATTGAAAAAACATCTTCTATTGGTAATAAAAACGGTTTATCTATATCTCTTTTAGGATCTGGTATATATTTATCTAAAGTTTCTGATAGATCTATAATACTATTTTCCCATTTTACATCTCCTTCTATTGCTTTTAAAGCAGAACCTTTTATTATTGGTGTTTCTTCTCCTGAAAAACCATATTTTGATAATAGATCTCTTATTTCCATTTCTATTAATTCTAATATTTCATTATCTTCAACAAGATCACATTTATTTATAAAAACTATAATTTTTGGTACTCCAACTTGTCTAGCTAATAAAATATGTTCTCTAGTTTGAGGCATAGGTCCATCATTAGCAGAAACAACTAATATAGCACCATCCATTTGAGCTGCTCCAGTAATCATATTTTTAATATAATCTGCATGACCTGGACAATCTACATGAGCATAATGTCTTAATTTAGTATCATACTCAACATGAGATGTATTTATAGTTATACCTCTTTTTTTTTCTTCTGGAGCATTATCTATCTGATCAAAATTATATATATTACCACCAAATTTTTTTGATAATACTATAGTTATAGCTGAAGTTAAAGTAGTTTTACCATGATCAACATGACCTATAGTCCCAACATTTATATGAGTTTTAGTTCTATTAAATTTTTCTTTTGACATTTTTTATATTACCATTATTTAATTATATTTTATTAATATTTTTTTAAAAAGCGAACAGTGGGAATCGAACCCACATACTTAGCTTGGAAGGCTAATATAATAACCATTATATTATGTTCGCAAATAAAAAAAAATCAACAAATAATAAATATGGTGAGGGAAGGATTTGAACCTTCGAAGTCTTATTGACAACAGATTTACAGTCTGCTCCTTTTGGCCGCTCAGGAACCTCACCAAAAAAACTACAAAATGCCGACAAAAGGATTCGAACCTTTGACCTTCTGATTACAAGTCAGATGCTCTTCCAACTAAGCTATGTCGGCAAAACAACTATATATATAATTTTTATCATTTTTATAAAATAAAATCAACAAAAAAATATTATATGCACTCGAGAGGATTTGAACCTCTAACCTCTCGGTTCGTATCCGAGTATTCTACCAAATTTGAACTACGAGTACTTTAAAATATGATGAGAGAGGGATTCGAACCCTCGATGTAAAATTAATTACATTCTTCTTTAGCAGAGAAGTGCTTTAATCCACTCAGCCATCTCATCAAAAATAATATTTAATATTTAGATATTTTTTTTTATTTTATTAAAAATTTCTTCTCTATATATTTTAATTAATTTTGGCGCATCTATTCCAATTTTAATTTGACTATCTTTTACTTTTATATTTAATATAGTAATTATTATATCATTATTTATAATTAATTTTTCTCCGCATTTTCTTGTTAAAATTAACATTAAAATATACACCAATATTTTTTATATTTATAAAAATTTTTTATTATTTATAGATGAATTTTTTCTTTGTAACTTCATTAATATAATAAATTTTTTTTTATCAAATTTTATATTTTTATATTTTAGATATTTTTCTATAAAAAATATAGGTAATCCATATGTATCATGTAATTTAAATATAAAATCTCCATTTAAAAAAATATTATCATTTTTTTTTATTTTGTTATTTAATATTTTTATTCCATTTTTTAATATATTTAAAAATTTTGATTCTTCTATTAAAATAATATTTTTAATATTATCTATATTATTAAAATCTTTTTTATAAAAAAACATTATATTAATAACAGGTTCTACTAATTTATATAAAAACTTTTCATTAATACCAGCAAAAATCCCATAACATATAGCTCTTCTTATTATTTTTCTTAATATATATCCTCTTCCTTCATTAGAAGGATATATATTTTCATTTATTATAAATATTATAGATCTTATATGATCAGATATAACTTTTAAAGATATATAGTTATTATTTATATTAACAAATAAATTTAAATTTAATATTTCATTAATTATTTTATTAAAAACGTCTATTTTATAACTAGAATCAACCTGTTGTATAACAGATGAAATTCTTTCTAAACCAATTCCTGTATCTATAGATTTATATGGTAAATTAATTAATTTATCATTTCTTAATAAATTAAATTGTATAAATACGATATTACATATTTCTAAACTATCTTTAATAAGATTTTTAGATTTTTTCAAATTATAATCATTAATATATAATATTTCAGTACTTGTACCACATAAACCATAATTTGACATTTTCCAAAAATTGTCTGAATATGATATATTTTTACTACTTCCTATTTTAAATATATTATTTTTATTTATTCCTAAACTTAACCATATTTTATAAGATTCATCATCAATATTATGAACAGTAATTATTAAATTATTTCTTGAAATATTAAACCATTTAGATCCTGTAATTAATTCAAATATTAAACAAATAGATTCTTTTTTAAAATAACCATTAAAACTAAAATTTCCTAACATTTCAAAAAATGTATGATGATAATTACTATAACCTATTTGATCTAAATCATTATGTTTACCACCAACTCTAAGACATTTTTGTATCGTAATAACATTTTTATTTTGAAATTTTTTATTTCCTAATAATTTTTTTTTAAATTGACTTATACCAGAATTTGTAAATAATATACTATTATCATTATAAGGAATTATAGAACTACCATTAATTAAAATATGATTATTAAATTTAAAAAAATTTATAAATATATTTCTTATTTCATCAAGGGATTTTATGTAATTCATATTATATTTTTTATAATTTTAACATTTATTTATCGTTATTTTTTTTAATTAAAGCATCTTTTATTTTTTTTCTATATCATTATAAATATCTAATCTAGATTTTAAAAAATTACATGCATTAATTTTTCCTTGCCCTAAACTTTTTTCATTATAACTATACCAAGATCCAGATTTTAAAATAAAATTATTTTGTACTCCTAAATCTATTATTTCACCATATCTATTTATACCATGTCCATATATTATTTCAAATTCTGCTTGCTTAAATGGTGAAGAAATTTTATTTTTAACTACTTTTACTCTAGTTTCATTTCCTATTATTAATTCTACATTTTTTACAAATCCAATTCTTCTTATATCTAATCTTATAGATGAATAAAATTTTAATGCATTACCTCCAGTAGTTGTTTCAGAACTTCCAAAAGTTACTCCAATTTTCATTCTTATTTGATTAACAAATATTAATAATGTATTAGAATTTTTTAAATTACCAGCTAATTTTCTCATAGCTTGGCTCATCATTCTTGCAGTTATTCCTATATGTGAATCTCCTATTTCTCCTTCTATTTCAGCTTTTGGAACTAATGCTGCTACAGAATCTACAACTATTACATCTACAGCTTTAAATTTAGTTAATAAATTACATATTTCTAATGCTTGTTCTCCAGTATCAGGTTGAGAACATAATAAATTATTAATATCAACCCCTATTCTTTTTGCATATATAGGGTCTAAAGCATGTTCCGCATCTATAAAAGCACAAATTTTATTATTTTTTTGAGCTTCTGCTATAATTTGAAGAGTTAAAGTAGTTTTACCAGAAGATTCAGGTCCATATATTTCTACTATTCTTCCTAAAGGCAAACCTCCAGCCCCTAAAGCTATATCTAAACTAATAGATCCTGTAGAAATAGTTTCTATATCCATAGTTTTATCTTCTCCTAATTTCATTATAGAACCTTTTCCAAATTGTTTTTCTATATGATCAAGTGCTATTGATAATAATTTTTCTTTGTCTTCCATAAAATATTTTATTTTATTTTGTATTTATAATTTTTAAATTTATACAACTATATATATTATATAAATTTTTTATTATAAAATTTAAATATTTTTTATATTTTATTTAAGAAATGGAATCTATATCTAATTTATCAATTTTATAAATTTTTAATAAATTAATTATATAAGATAAATCATAATTAGATATTAATATAGAAAATAAAAATTTTTTATTTAACAAAAATTTTATAATATTATTTAACTTTAAATTATGTTTTAAAGAAAAAAAATCATTTATTATTAATAAAGTACATTTATTATACTCTAATTTATTAAAAAATAAATTTATATCGTTTATATTTGAAATTAATTCTACCAATAGATAATTCTTTTTATAAATATTATTTTTATAAATAAATATATTTTCGCTAAAAAATAGTATTTTTTCTATCATGAAATTATTTTTTATTTTATTTAAAATCATCGATTTTGTAATATTTATAAAATTAAAATAACTAATATTAATTTTAAAATAATTAACATTAATTACACTTAAAACATTTAAATTATATTTTTTAAAAAAAGAAGTATATTTATTATTTTTTAAAATACAATTTTTGCTAAAATTTATAATTATAATATTTTTTATGGAAATAAAAATATACTTATTAAATATAAAAAATAAATCTTTTATTATTTTTTTAAATTTTAAAAAATAATTATTATGTATAATATATAATTCAATTATAATATTAAAATTATTTCTTTTTATAAGTTCTAAATTTATAAATAATGATGATATATTTAAATTATATTTATCAAAATTTAAAGGAATGCCATTTACTAAAATAATATTATTATTATTTTTTTTAAAATTTGAAATAATATTTTCTGTCTTTTTATTTAAAAGATTAAAATTTATAAAATTAAGATTATTATTTAAATTTAAATATTTTATATTTAAACTATTTTTTTTTTTTATATATTTTATACTGTTATTTTTTTTTTTAAAATTTATATCTATTAAATTAAATTTTTTATATTTTAAATTATCTAAATTTTTAATAAAAGTAATAAAAAAAGAAAAAAAATTTTTCGTAGGAACTATTAAATATAATTTATTCATAAAATTTATAAAAAATAAAATAATTAAAAAAATTTTTTTATACTATCTATAAAACTTTTAAATTTATAATTATTACTACTAATATTTTGCGAATCTGATAAACTTTTACCAAATTCATATATTAATTTTTTTTGATAATCATTTAAATTAATAGGAGTTTCAACTATTATTTTACAAATTAAATCTCCTTGATTATAATTTCTATGATTATATACTCCTTTCCCTTTTATTTTTAAAAGTTTTCCACTTTGCGTTTCTTTTGGAATTTTTATTTTTATTTTTCCATCAAATGTAGGAATACATATTTCACCACCTAAAGAAGCTATAGAAAAATTTATTGGAACATCACAATATAAATCATCTTTTTCTCTTTTAAAAATGGAATGATTTTTAACAAAAATTTTTATATAAATATTGTCTAAATTAAATTTAGATAAATTTATTTGATCGCCATTGTTAATACCTGATGGTATTTTTATATTTAAAATTTTTTCTACTTCACATTCACCACTTCCATTACATTTTTTACATGGATTTTTTATTATTTTTTTATTACCATTGCAATTACTACAAATTTGTTGAATTATAAAAAATCCTTGTTTAATTTGCATTTTTCCTGATCCTTTACAAGTTGGACATGTAATAGGAAAAGATCCATCTTTTGAACCTTTTCCATTACATACAAAACATGTATCATTAATTAAAACTTTTATAGATTTTTCAACACCTTTAATTGATTCTTCAAAAGTTATTTCTAAACTATAAAATATATTTTCTTTTTTTTTATTATTTTTATTTTTATTATTGAAAAAATCTCCAAAAATATCACCAAAAATATCACCAAAACCAGAGTTAAAATTATAAGAAAAATTTTGATCATATGATTCTTGATTTTCTTCAAAAGCTGAATGACCATATTTATCATATAAGTTTCTTTTTTTATGATCTATAAGAGTTTCATAAGCTTCTTTTATTTCTTTAAATTTTAATTCACAATTTTTATCTCCTAAATTTTTATCAGGATGAAATTTTATAGCTAATTTTTTATAAGCTGTTTTAATCTCTTTATCAGTTGAATTTTTATCAATACCTAAAATTTTATAATAATCTAATTTACTCATATTTTTTTAAAAATATTTTTATTTTATTTTTTAACTTCTTCAAAATCAATATCATCGGCAGTATTACTATTTTCTTTTATATTTTTATTATTATCATTATTAAAATTATTGCTATTAATATCATCAGATTTATTTAAATCTTGTGATAAATTTATCATTTTACTTGATAAGTTTATAACTAATCTAATGTTTTTTTCTATTTCACTTTTATCATCATTTTTCATAGAATTTTCTAAATCTAAAATAGATTTTTCAATATTTTCTATATCTTCTGATGACATTTTATCTTTAACTTCAGATAATTGTTTTTTTGTACTATGCAATATTTGATCTCCTTGATTTTTAATTTGAGTTAATTCTTCAAATTTTTTATCTAATTCTTCATTTTCTTCGGCTTCTTTAATCATTTTTTTGATTTCTTGTTCATTTAATCCAGAAGAAGATTGTATAGTTATTTTTTGTTCTTTACCACTATTTTTATCTTTAGCAGAAACATGTAATATACCATCAGAATTTATATCAAATGTAACTTCTATCTGAGGTATTCCTCTCATAGCAGGTAATATACCATCTAAATTAAATTGACCTAATGATTTATTATCAATTGATCTTTTTCTTTCTCCTTGTAAAACATGTATTGTAACTGCTGATTGATTATCTTCTGCTGTAGAAAATACTTGGCTATGTTTAGTTGGAATAGTTGTATTTTTTGCTATTAAAGTAGTCATAACTCCACCCATAGTTTCTATTCCTAATGATAAAGGAGTTACATCTAATAATAATAAATCTTTAACATCTCCTGATAAAACTCCTCCTTGTATAGCAGCTCCTATTGCTACAGCTTCATCTGGATTAATATCTTTTTTAACTTCTTTATTAAAAAATTTAGATACTTTTTCCTGAACAAGAGGCATTCTAGTTTGACCTCCAACTAAAACAATTTCATTTATATTTTCTATTGATAAATTAGAATCTTTAATGGCTAATTTAACTGGATTCATTGTTTTATCTATTAAACTTTCAACTAATGATTCTAATTTAGATTTAGTAATTTTATAAACCATATGTTTTGGACCTGAAGAATCAGATGTTATATATGGTAAATTTATTTCTGTTTGTTTAGATGATGATAATTCTATTTTTGCTTTTTCTGAAGCATCTTTTAATCTTTGCATTGCTAAAGGATCTGATTTTAAATCTATACCATAATCTTTTTTAAATTCATTAACTAAATAATTTATTATAACATTATCAAAATCTTCACCTCCTAAATGAGTATCTCCATTTGTTGATAAAACTTCAAAAGTTTTTTCACCATCAACTTCATCTATTTCTATTATTGAAATATCAAATGTTCCTCCTCCTAAATCGTATACAGCTATAATAGAATTTCCTGTTTTTTTATCTAATCCATATGCTAAAGCAGCAGCAGTAGGTTCATTAATTATTCTTTTTACATCTAGACCTGCTATTCTACCAGCATCTTTAGTTGCTTGTCTTTGAGAATCATTAAAATAAGCTGGAACAGTTATAACAGCTTGATTAACAATTTCTCCTAAATAATCTTCAGCAGTTTTTTTCATTTTTTTTAATATTTCTGCTGAAATTTGTTGAGGAGCTATTTTTTTATTATTAATTTCTATCCAAGCGTCTCCATTATCAGAAGAAACAATTTTATATGGCATTATATTAATATCTTTTTTAATTTCTTCATCATTGAATTTTCTTCCTATTAATCTTTTAATAGCAAATAAAGTATTTTTTGGATTTGTTACAGATTGTCTTTTAGCTGGTTGACCAACTAATATTTCACCATTATCCATATAAGCAACAATTGAAGGTGTTGTTCTGTTACCTTCATTATTTTCTATAACTTTAGGTTTAGAATTTTCTATTATAGAAACACAAGAATTAGTAGTTCCTAAATCTATTCCTATTATTTTATTCATAATTAAATTACCTATAAATATTTTTTTTGAAAAAAATTATAAATTTATTTTTTATTTTTTTTTTTTTAATTAAAAAAAAAATATATTTATATACAAAAATTATCTTAATAAATTTAAAATATATTAAATATATTAGAATGTTAAAATATATAAAATATTATTTTTTATTAAAAATTTAAATATAAATTAATCATTTGTTATTTATTTTACATGTATTATTTATAAAATTATATAATATATTTTAAAAAATATATACAATATATATTATAAAATAAATAATATAAAATTTTTATATTTTATTTTTTTTTTATATTAAATATTTTATTAAAATATTTTACTATAATATTATGATGAGGACATAAAAAATTATTATTTAATGCTTCTTCATTATCAATTATTATTGGTATAATTTTTTTATTATGTTCAGAACATATTATATTTCCATATTCATCAATATTAACATAATATATATTTTTTAATTCTTTAAAATAAAAAGATTCCGGAAAACTATATTTTATATATTCTTCATATATTTTCATTGATCCAGAAGATCCACTTAAATAAGTAGTACAATTATTGTCTCTTCCTATCCAAATTATACACATTTCATTATTATCTGATCCTATAAACCAACTATCTACAAAATTATTTGTTGTTCCAGTTTTGCCTAATAAAACTAAATCTTTATTTTTATTAAGATTTTTTGCAGTTCCTTCTTCAATTATTTTTTTCATACAATACATTATTAAATATGAGTGTTCTTCAGAAAATATATTATTTTCTTTTCTAATTTGATTTTGAAAATTATATTTAATATCTTTTTTATCTATTAAAAAAGATATAGAATTTAATTCAACAATATTGCCATAATTAAAAATTGATTGATAAATTTGAGATATATTTATTAAATTTAAACCTATAGATCCTAAAAATATAGAGGGATATTTTTTTATATCAATATTATAATCATTTAATATTAATTTTATAAAATTTATAATATTATCTATTCCAACACTAAATCCTATATTTATTACAGGTATATTTAATGAATGAATTAAACTATCTATAAATATTACTTTTTCTTTAAAATTATTATTTAAGTTTTTTGGTATCCATATTTTTTTTCCATCATTATAAATAACATTTTTATTATCTATTAATGAATTTAATTTATATTTTTTTTTAATTAATGATAATAAATATATTATTGGCTTTATAATAGATCCTATGTTTCTATTTATGTAGATTCTATTATATCCAAATTTATTATCAAAAGATCCTATAGAACATTTTATATTACCATTCTTAAAATCTGTTATTAACATAGATATTTCTAAATCTTTAATTTTTGTTTTTTCTCTTAAATTAGATAATATTTTTTTACATGATATTTTTGAAGAATTTTGACTTAGTAAATCAAAATTACTAAAAATATATTTAAAATCATAAAAATTTTTATTAAGTTTTTTTATTTCATTTTTAATAATATCTAAATAAGAATAATTTATATATATATTATAATTATTCAATATAATATCTTTACTAATTAATTTATCAAATAAGTAATTATCTATTAAATTTTTATCTTTCATTTTTTTAAAAATAAAATTTCTTCTATCAATTATTATTTTTTTATTTTTATAAGGATTATATAATGAAGGACCTTTTATCATACTTACTAAAATAACTTGTTCATTTAAATCTAATTCATCTATATTTTTACCAAAATAAAATAAACTAGCCAATGGAAAACCATATATATTATTATTATTAATATTTCCAAAAAATATTTTATTTAAATAAAATTCTAATATATAATCTTTTTTATATTTATTTTCTATAATTAAAGATATTAAAATTTCATTAAATTTTCTAATAAAATTTTTATTATAATAATTAAAAAAAATATTTTTTACCAATTGTTGCGTTATAGTACTTCCACCTTGAACTATTTTTCTATTTTTAATGTTTTTTATCACAGACCTTAATATAGAATTTATGTTTATTCCTTTATGAAAAAAAAAATTCTCATCTTCTACTAAAAGTATTATTTTTATTAAAGAGTCAGGAAAATCTGTTATAAATTTATATAAATAAAAATTATTATTTAAATTTGAAAAATATATTATTTGAGGCTCTATTTGAAAATTTTTAATTTCTTTATTTATATCTAAATTAATTATGTTTAATATTTTATTATTATTAAAATTTATTAAAAATTTTGCTTTTTTAATATAATTATCAAAAGAATAAAATGATCTTCTAAATATAAATATTCTATTTTTTTCTAAAATATAATTTCCTGATTCATATAATTTGTCAGATTCTTTATATCTAGATAATTCCAGAATTTTTAAAAATTTATTTATATTAAAATTATTATTAATATCAATATCAATTATTTTACTAAATATCGTTGGAGAATTTTCATTAAAATTATAAAAATTATTTTTAATAAAATTACTTAAAATATATATATATACTAATGGTATAGTTAATAAAAATAAAATTAATACTATTATTTTAGTAACTTTATTTTTCATAATATTTTTTTTCATTAATTATTTTTATATAATATAGTAAATGATTAAATATTATATATATTTATATAAAATTATATCTTATTTTAAATATCGATGGATAATATAATTAAAAAATTAAATAAAAGAGATTTAATATTTCAAATAACAAAAAAAGAGTATTTATTAAAAAATTTTAATAATTTAAATATAAATTTATACTGTGGATTTGATCCAACATGTGACAGCCTCCATATAGGACATCTTTTATTAATAAAATATATTATTTTTTTTTTAAAAAAAAAATATAACGTAATAATAGTAATAGGGAGTTCTACATCTTTAATAGGAGATCCTAGTTTTAAAAAAAATATAAATTTTATTAATAATAAATATTTAATAAAAAAATGGGCTTATTCTATAAAAAATCAAATATATAAATTAATAAATTTAGAAAAAAAAAAAATTTTAATATTAGATAATAAAAAATGGTTTAATTCTATTAATTTAGTAGATTTTTTAAATAATATAGGTAATAAATTTAAAATAAATTATTTATTAAATAAACAATCTATAAAAAATAGATTAAAAAATAATAATTTATCATTTAGAGAATTTTCGTATTCTATTATTCAAAGTTATGATTTTTTATATTTATATGATAAATATAAAATAAATTTACAAATAGGAGGTTCAGATCAATGGGGAAATATAACATCCGGTATACAACTTATAAAAAAAATTAGAAAAAAAAATGTATATGGAATAACATTCCCAATATTAACTAAATTAAATGGACATAAATTTAGTAAATCAGATAGTAATAATATATGGTTAGATAAAACTAAAACTAGTTCATATAATTTTTATCAATTTTTTATTAATATAAATGATAAAGAAGTTAAAAATTATTTAAAATATTTTACAAATATAAAAATAGAAGATATACATAATATATGTAATTCTAATAAAAAAAATATTATTGCAGGAAAAAAAATAATAGCTAATGAATTAACAAAAATGGTTCATGGAAAAACAGAATTAAATATAATTAATAAAATAACAGATAAAATATTTAATACAAATAATTTATTAACAGAGGATGATTTAAATTATTTATATATAAATAATTTTAATTTAATAATATTAAATAATTATATTAAATTAAGAGATTTTCTTATAAAATGTAATATATCTAAATCTAATACAGAATCTAATATATTAATTAATCAAGGTTCTATTAAAATAAATGGTAAAATAAATAATAATATAAAATATATTTTTTCTAAAAATGATATTTTATTTAATAAATATACATTTATAAAAAAAGGTAAAAAAAATTTTTATTTAATAAAATGGTTAACAATAATATAAAAGTATAAAATAAAATAATGAAAATTATAGAAGCTTATATAAAAGAAGAAAAAAATAACAATTTATTAAGAAAATTAGGATTTATACCAGCAGTAATATATAAAAAAAATTTTAAAAATATTTTAATAAAAATAAAAGAAAATAATTTATATTTTATTATAAATTCAAAAATAGAATTATTTAATAATAATTTTATAATAAAAATATATGAAAATAATTTATTAGAAGTTTATATTAAAAAAATACAATATCATCCATTTAAAAATAAAATTATACATATAGATTTTATTAAAAAATAATATTTTATGAATTAATTATAAATGAATTTAATATATTATTTAATAATATAGAAATAGTTACTGGACCAATTCCTCCTGGTACAGGAGTAATATATGAAGCTTTATTTACTACACTATTCATATTTACATCACCAACTATTTTATTATTTAATATATTTATTCCAACATCTATTATTATAGATCCTTTTTTAATATTAAATTTATTATTTATAAAATTAGGAATTCCAACAGCAATTATTAATAAATCCGCTTGTTCTATTATTTCTTTTATATATATACAATTTTTATTTACTAATGTTACAGTATATCCATAATTTAATAATTCAATACAAATTGGTTTTCCAATTACATTTGATATCCCTATTACTACTGCATATGATTTATTATTCAAAATATTATATTTTTGTAATAAAATTATTATTCCATAAGCTGTACATGGTCTAAAATAAGATTTTTTGTAACATAATTTTCCAAAATTATAAGGATTTAAACAATCTATATCTTTATTACAATTTATATTAGAAACAATATTTAAAGAATTAATATTACTTGGTAATGGAAATTGAACTAATATTCCATGTATATTATTATTAATATTTAATAAATTTATTAAACGTATTATGATGCATTCTTTGACATTATAATCAAATTTATATATATATACTCTATATCCTATATATTCTATTTTTTTTATTTTATTCTTTATATATATATTAGATGAAATATTATCACCAACGTATATTATTGCAATTGATGGTATACCTAAATATTTTCTACTATTTAAAATTTTTATATATTTATTCTTAATATTTTTATTTAAAATATTAGATATATATTTACCATTTAAAATTTTTGTAATCATAAAATATTATTTTTTTATTTTTTTTTTTTTAATATATAATTATTATTAAAGCACTCTTAGCTCAGATTGGATAGAGCGTCGGTCTTCTAAATCGTTGGTCACAGGTTCGAGTCCTGTAGAGTGCATTAAAAAAAGTAAAAAATTATTTTAAATTTATTAAAACAATTTTATTATATTATAAATAATTTTTTAATATATGTTATAATATAATCATATATATTTAAAAAATTAAAACTAACAAATAATGAATTTTAATATTTTTTTAATAAATGGTCCAAATTTAGGATTATTAGGATCAAGAGAAAATGAAATTTATGGAAATAAATCTTTAAATATTTTAATTAAAGAATTAGAAGATTTTTCTAAAAAATTAAATATAAATTTAATACATTTTCAATCAAATTCTGAAAGTAAAATAATTAATTTTATACATAAATTTAAGATTAATAACATAAATTTTATAATTATAAACGCTGGAGCATATTCACATACAAGTATTGCTATAAGAGATGCATTAAAATTAACTAATCTTCCTATAATAGAAGTTCATATTTCTAATATATATTCTAGGGAAACTTTTAGAAGATTTTCATACATATCTGATATATCATTAGGAGTTATTTGTGGTTTTGGAACAAAAGGTTATTTTTATTCACTAGAATTTGCTAATATATATTTAAATAAATTATTATAAATAATCAAAAAAAAATAAGATAATATGTTTTCATTTTTAAAAAAAATCAATGGTATGTTTTCAAATGATTTATCAATTGATTTAGGAACAGCTAATACTTTAATATATGTAAAAGGAAAAGGAATAGTTCTTAATGAACCATCAGTAGTATCTATTATAAAAGATAAAAATGGAGTGCCAAATAAAGTTGCAGCAGTAGGGAATATGGCAAAAAAAATGTTAGGAAGAACACCAGAAAATATATTAACAGTTAAACCTTTAAAAGATGGAGTTATAGCTGATTTTTCTGTTACAGAAAAAATGTTAGAATTCTTTATAAATAAAATACATAAAAATAAAATTATTAGACCTAGTCCTAGAATTTTAATATGCACACCATCAGGAGCTACAAAAGTTGAAAAAAAAGCTATAAAAGAATCAGCATATAGTGCAGGAGCTAGAGATGTATTTGTAATGGAGGAGCCTATGGCAGCTGCAATAGGAGCTAATTTACCAGTTTCAGAACCTACTGGTTCTATGATAATAGATATAGGAGGAGGTACAACAGAAGTTGCTATAATTTCTTTAAATGGAATAGTATATTCATCTTCAATTAGAATTGGAGGTCATAAATTTGATGAATATATAATACATTATGTTAGAAGAAATTATGGATCTTTAATAGGTGAAGTAACAGCAGAAAAAATAAAATATAATATAGGAACTGCATTCAAAGATGAAAAAATACTTGAATATAAAGTAATAGGAAGAAATTTATCAGAAGGAATTCCAAAAAGTTTTATTCTTAATTCTAATCAAATATTAGAATCTTTACAAGAACCATTATCTAATATAATAAGTTCAATAATGGTGGCTCTTGAACAGTGTCCTCCAGAATTATCATCTGATATATCAGAAAAAGGAATGATTCTTACAGGAGGAGGATCTTTATTAAGAAATATAGATAAATTAATAGAATATCATACTGGAATATCAGTTACTATAGCAGATGATCCTTTAACTTGTGTAGTAAAGGGAGGAGGAAAAGCTCTAGATTTAATTGATGAATGTGATAATATAAATATTTTTAATAATTATTATTAATTAATATTTAAAAAATTATAAAAAATGAAAATAAAAACAGTAAAAAAAATTATTTTTATAACTTTTATATTAATATTTTTATATAAATTTAAATTTTGTAATAATTTTTTAAATAAAATGATTTCTTATAATTATTATAATTATATATATAATAAAAATAGTTTGATTAAAAATTATATAAAATTGTTTAAAAATAATTCTAAATTATTATCTGAAATAGATTTATTAAAAAATGAATTAAATGATGAAAAATTTAAAAATTTAATTTTAAAAAGAAATATTAATAATAATAAAAATATTTTAAAAAAAATAAATTTTAATATAATAAAAGCATGTGTAATAAATAGAAATATAATTAATAATGTTTATACTATAAATAAAGGATTAAATCATAATATAAAAGTTGGACAAGTAGTATTAGATAAAAATGGAGTTATTGGACAAATAATAAATGTATATAAAGATAAAAGTAATTTTTTATCTATTTGTAGTAAAAAAATATTAATTCCATCTTTTATAAAAAGAAGTAATTTTAAATGTATTTTAAAAGGTTGTGGATATAAAAATGAGTTATATTTTTATCATATTGATAATGAAATGATAAGCGAAGACGATATTAAAATAGGTGATATATTTCTTACATCAGGTCTAGATAATAAATTTATAAAAAATATACCTGTAGCTATAGTTAAATACGTAAAAATAAAAAATTTTAGAATAAATAAAATTTATATAAAACCATTATTTTATGCATTCTTAATTAAAAATGTATTTATTATAAATAAATAATTTTTTTTTTAATTTTTTAAATAATATAAATAATTTTATTTAAAATGAAATATCATCATCTTCGAAATTATCTTTAATATTGAAATCATCATCATCATTTTCTTCATTATCATCATCTTCATCAATATTATTTTTTATTTCGCTATTATTTTTAATAAAAGAAGATTCATTCCAATTTTGTTTAATATTATTTAATATTTTCATAATTCCATTAACACTAACTATAATTTCTGTAATATATTTATCTATACCTTCTTGGTTTTTCCATTTTCTTGTTTGTAATTGTCCTTCAACATATATATAAGATCCTTTTTTAAGATATTCTGAACATATTTCTGCTATTTTTCCAAAAAAAACAATTCTATGCCATTCTGTTTTATTTTTAATTTCACCACTTTTTTTATCTTTCCATTTATTAGATGTAGCTAAATTTATAGTAGTTACCATATTACCATTATTAGTATATTTTGAATCTGGATCTTGACCTAAATATCCTATTAATATAACTTTGTTTATGCTTTTATTAGACATTATAATTACCTATTATAATAAATTAAAAAAATGTTTATATTTATAAAGTATAATATATATATGTGATATATTCTATCATAATTAAATTTATAAAAAATTAAATTTTAAAATATATAAATTAATTTATAAAATTTATGGAAAATAATAAAAATAACAATAATATTATTAGTTTAGAAAAAGAAATAAAAAAATCATATTTGGATTATGCTATGTCTGTAATAATAAGTAGAGCATTACCTGATGTAAGAGACGGACTAAAACCAGTTCATAGAAGAATACTATATGCTATGAGTATATTAAAAAATGATTATAATAAAGATTATAAAAAATCAGCTAGAATAGTAGGAGATGTTATAGGAAAATATCATCCTCATGGAGATAATTCAGTATATGACGCTATAGTAAGAATGGCTCAATTTTTTTCATTAAGATATCCTTTAATAGATGGTCAAGGAAATTTTGGATCAATAGATGGGGATCCCGCTGCTGCAATGAGATATACAGAAATAAGAATGTCTAAAATTTCTCACGAATTGTTACAAGATATAGATAAAAATACAGTAAATTTTAATATGAATTATGATAATACTGAAGAAATACCAGAAGTTTTACCTACAAGAATTCCTAATTTATTAATAAATGGATCATATGGGATAGCTGTTGGAGTAGCAACTAATATACCACCTCATAATATAAATGAAATTATTGATGGATGTATAGCAATTATAAAAAATAAAAATATAAGTGTAAAAGATTTAATAAAATATATACCAGGTCCAGATTTTCCTACTGGAGGAATTATTTGTAATAAAAATGACATAGAAAATATATATAGAACTGGAAAAGGAAAAATATCTATTAAATCAAAAATTGATATAGAAATAAATAAAAATACTGGAGATAAATTTATAATAATTAAAGAAATACCTTATCAAATAAATAAAATAAAATTAATAGAAAAAATAATAGATTGTATTAAACAAAAAAAAATAATAGGAATAAATAATATAATAGATGAATCTTCTCAGGAAGGTATAAGAATAGTTATTGATATAAAAAAAGATTTTTCTGAAGAAAATATATTAAATAATTTATATATAAATACACAATTACAAAATAATTTATATATAAATATGATAGCTTTATGTAATAAAAAACCTAAATTAATGTCTTTAAAAGACATATTATTAGAGTTTATAAAACATAGAGAAAATATTATATATAGAAAAAATTTATTTTTATTTAACAAATATAATAAAAAAATAAATATAATAGAAGGTTTTATAATTACTATATATAACATAAATAACATAATAGATATAATAAAAGAGTCTAATTCATTAGAAGAAACAAAAAATAAACTAAAAAATATAGAATTTAAAATTTTAGAAAATTTTAAAATTAATATAAATAAATATTATAATATAATTTCAAAAAATATTATAAATAATAATATATATAAATTTAATGATGAACAAATAAAATCTATTTTAGATCTTAAATTGTATAAATTAACAAAATTAGAAAATGAATTATTAATAAATGAGTATAATTTATTAATAAATAATATAAAAGAGTGTATATCTATATTAAATAATAAAAATAGTTTAGAAAATTCTATTTATAAAGAATTATTAGAAATTAAAAATTTATATAAAGATAAAAGATTGACAAAAATTATTGATGATAAACTTTATACTGAAAATAAAAATATATTAACAAAAGAATTTAAAGTTATAATAACAATATCTTATTATGGATATATAAAATATCAACCATTATCTCATTATAATATTCAAAAAAGAGGAGGAAAAGGAAAATCATCTACAAAAATAAAATCTGAAGATTTCATAAAATCTTTATTAATATCAGATATTAATAAAGATATATTATTATTTTCAAATATTGGCAAAATGTATAAAATGAAAATATTCCAATTACCTGAATCAAGTAAATATTCAAAAGGTAAACCAATATATAATTTAATAAATATAAATAAAAATGAAAGAATAACTTCAATAATTTCTATTGACTCAGAGAAAATTAATAATAATAACTATTTTTTAATGTCTACATCTATGGGTTTTGTAAAAAAAACTTTAGTAAAAGAATTAATAAAATCTAGAAATTCTGGAATTATTGTTATTAAATTATATAAAAATGATGAATTAATAGATATAAATATAACTAATGGTAATAATGATATTATGTTATTTTCAGAAAATGGTAAATCAGTTAGATTTAAAGAAAATAATGTAAGATTAACAAAAAGAAATTCATATGGAATAAAAGGAATTTGTCTTAATAAAAATGATAGAATAGTATCATTAATAATATCTGAAAATAATAATAATCAAATATTAACTATAACAAAAAATGGCTTTGGTAAAAGAACAGAAAAAATTGAATTTCCTGTTAAATCAAGAGCTACACAAGGAGTAATATCTACAAAAATAACAAACAAAACTGGGAAAATAATAAAATCTATAGAAGTAAATAATAATGATCAAATATTAATAATAACAGATACAGGAACAATAGTTAGATTAAAAGTTAATGAAATAAGAATTTCTAAAAGAAACACTTTAGGTGTTAAATTGATAAAAATAAGTAAAACTGAAACAGTTGTAGATATTAAGAGATTTAATTAATTTTATAATTTTAAAAAATTTACTAAAATTACAAATTAATATATAATTATTCTGTAAATATTTTTATAATTTAAAGGAAAAAAAATATGTTTAATATATTTAAATTATTTATAATAATTGTTTTATTATTAATAAATATATCAACATCTTATTCATCAGAATATTATAATAGTGACATAGAACAAACATATAGAATTTTAAAAAGAAAAATTATGAAATATGATTTATCTGAAGATTTTGGTGAAAATACTAAAATGAGTGCAGAAATAAAAATAAAATCTGAAATAAATGATTCTATAAGTTTATTAAATAAATTATCTAACGATATGTATTGTAATAATATTAATGATAATAATACTTTTTTAATAAGTAAATTAAAAAATGGATATATGGAAATTATACATGATAAATATGGAAGATTTAGTTATGGGAAAAATAATGGAGTTATGAGAGATGTATTTGATGTTCATAATGAAATACCTTTTTCTAATAATGAATATAATAGTTTTGATAATTTTATGTTTAATAGATCTAATAATGTAGTTTCTTACAAAAATGATAATTTATTTGAATTAGTAAACGGATTAAGTACAAATATTCAATTTCAATTTAAAAATGATAGTACTATACATAGAAGAAATAGAAAAATAATTAAATACAGTAATGGAATAGGTTGTGGTTATTCTTTAACTTATAATATAAGTGATTTTACTGTATCAGCTGCTTTTACTCAATCTGAAAGAAATGTTGATCAAATGATGATAGATATTGATCAGTTAAAAAATAAATACGCAAGTTCATATGGTGTAGCGTTTAAATATGATAATGACAATATATATATAGCTTCATTATATGCAAATAGTAAATTTATGATGCCTTATGGTAATATAAATAATCATTATATAAGACATTATATATTTGAAGAAGCTTCTATATTACGTAAATATTATTATTGTGGATTTGCTCCAACAGTTGATACAATAGAAATTATGGCTAAATTAAAATTTATAAAAAACATTTACCCATATATATTATATATGAATATATTTTCAAAAAACATAAAAAATGATCTAGATCAATATTTAACAAAAAGTTTAAATTTTGGAATTGATTATAAAATAAATGAAGATATTTCAATTATAGCAAACTTATGTATAAATTTTTTAAAAGAAAATTCATTTACTAAAAATGTGGAAATAAATGTTGATAATACTTTTTCATTAGAAACAATATATAAATTTTAAAAAAATGATTAGTAGTAATAATAGAAAAATATTAGTAGCTTGTATTTATGGAGGTATTTCTTTAGAAAATGAAATATCTATTAAATCAGCTATTAATATAATAAATAATATTGATTTAAATAAATTTAATTTAATTTTAATAGGAATAAATAAAAATGGAACTTTTCATTTAGAAGATTTTGATATAAATATAAATTATACATTTTATAATTTAAAACGTATTTTAAATAAAAAATCAAATATATTAAAAATAGTTTATAATAAGATTCCTTATATAACTTCAAATAATTTTAAAAATAAGAAAATAATACCAGATATTTTTTTTCCAATAACACATGGTATATTTGGAGAAGATGGAAATTTACAAGGAATCTTAAATTCACTAAAAATACCATATATAGGATCAAATTTAAAAAGTTCTTGTATATCTTCAAATAAAGATATATTTAAAGATGTATTAAAAAATAATAATTTTCCTATAATACCATATTTTAAAATATATAAGAATGATATAATCAATTTATCTTATAAAGGTATAGCAAAAAAAATTAATTCAAAAAAATTTTTTGTAAAACCATCAAATCAAGGATCTTCTATAGGTATAAATTTAATAAAATCTGAAAAAGACTTTAATAAAGAAAAAATATTAAAAATTTTTAATTATTCAGATATCTTATTAATAGAACCATTAATAATTGGGAAAGAAATAGAATGTGGAATTATAAATTATTTTGGAAAAATAAAAGTAAGTAATTCTTTTGAAATATATAGAAAAAATAATTTTTATTCTTATAAACAAAAATATTTTGATAATAATATAAAAATTAAAGAAATAAAAGAAAATTCAATTATAAATAAAAAAATAAAAAATTTATCTTATAAGATTTTTAATATATTAGAATGTAAAAGTTTAGCAAGAATAGATTTTATTATAAATAAAAATAATAAAATTTTTATAAATGAAATAAATACAATTCCTGGATTTACAGAAAAAAGTTTATATATTAAAATGTGGAATAAATATATCTTAAATATAAAAGAATTAATTTCTATTATTATATATTCATCTATAAAAAAAATTAAAAATTTATAATATTATTAAATATAATCTTATTATTATTAATATTTTTTATATTAAAATATCCAATTCTTTCAAATTGATAATAAATATTTTTGGAATAAATGTAATTACTTTTTTCTGTAAATCCTTTTTTTATTATAATAGAATTATTATTAATATAATCTAATATATTTTTGTTTTTTAAATAATTAATATTTTTAAATATATAATCATAAAAGATATAATATGATATAAAATTATATTTACAAGATACCCAATGTATAATTTTATTAACTTTATTATTTTTTAAATATAAATTATTAATAGTATTTTTATAATAAATACAATAAATTTTATTTATAATATCTTTCTTTATTTCTATATCTATTATTTTTAATATATATGAATATCTTAATTTAAATATTTTACCTATTAAATTATTAAAATTTTCTTTATTTATAAAATCATTTTTTTCAACATATAACTCATTACAAAAATTTATTAATTTATATCCATTTTTTAGATTATTAGGATTTAAAGGTGTTTTTATAAAAAAATTTTTTTTTAAATTAATTATATATAATTTGATTGGATTAATAACTGACATAATTCTTATAGATTTAAAATTTAAATCATTTTTAATAAAAAATTCTAAATTTTTTATTTTTACTAAACTATTTTTTTTTGTTATCCCTAAACTATTACAAAAATCTATTATAGATTTTGAAGTATAGCCTCTATTTTTTAATCCTGATATTGTTGGCATTCTTGGATCATCCCATCCTGTAACTATATTTTTTTCTACTAAAATATTTAGTTTTCTTTTAGACAATGTTAAATATTCTATGTTTAATCTTGAAAATTCATATTGTTTAGGTTTATTTTTTATATCTAAAGAATCTAATATCCAATTATACAATATTTTATTATTTTGAAATTCTAATGTACATAAAGAATACGTAATTTCTTCTAAAAAATCACATATACAATGAGAAAAATCATAAGTAGGATATATACACCAATTATATTTAGTTTTAAAATGTTTTTTATATTTTATTCTATATAAAATAGGATCTCTTATAATGATATTAGAAGATTTCATATTTATTTTTGCTCTTAAACATGCATGATTTTCTTTATAAAATCCATTTTTCATTTTTAAAAAATAATCAATATTTTCTTTTACAGATCTATTTCTATATGGACTGTCTATTCCTAAATTATTATAATTTCCTTTATATTTTTTATATATTGAGATAGGTAATTCATCTACATAAGCTAATTTTTTTTTTATTAAGATAATAGCAAATTTAAATATTTCATTAAAATAATTTGAAGTATATTTTTCAATTCCATTATATTTTATACCTAACCATTTAATATTATTTATAATTTCATTTATATAAATATCATTTCTATTTATAGGATTAGTATCATCTATTCTAATATTAAAATTTCCATTATATTTTTTTGCTATTAAATAATTTATTAATATAGATTTTACATGTCCTATGTGTAAATATCCATTTGGATCAGGAGCAAATCTAGTATTTATTTTAGTTAAATTATTTTTAATTATATCTTTTTCTATTATATTAAGTATAAAATTTTTTGTATCCATAATTGTTTTATATATATTTTTTTTATATTAAAATATAAATTATAATATAAAATTATATTATAATAAAAATATAATAGTTATAGCTACGTAGCTCAGTTTGGTAAGAGCGCAGCACTCATAACGCTGATGTCACAGGTTCAATTCCTGTCGTAGCTATTTTGTTTTATGCGGGGATGGCGAAATTAGGTAAACGCGCTAGGCTTAGAACCTAGTTCTTAATGAATTACGAGTTCGAATCTCGTTCTCCGCATTTTTTAAAAAAAATTTTGGGGTATAGCCAAGTGGTAAAGGCAACGGGTTTTGATCCCGTTATCCTAGGTTCGAATCCTAGTGCCCCAGATTTTTATAACTTTTAATTTTTTTTATTATGAAAATTATTTCTTTTAATATAAATGGAATAAGATCAAATATTAAACAGTTAGAAAATATAATATATTTATATGATCCAGATATAATTGGATTGCAAGAAACAAAAATTAGTAATAATTTATTTCCAATAAAATATTTTAATAAATATGGATATAATAATATTTATTGCAATGGAAATAAAAATCATTTTGGAGTTGCTTTAATATCAAAAATAAAACCTAATAATATTTATTATAATTTTTTAAATTCAGATACTGATTTTAAATATAGAATAATTATAGGAGAGTTTTATATAAAAAATAAATACTTATTAATAATAAATATTTATGTTCCACAAGGAGATAATATAAAAAATAAAATAAAATTTAATTATAAATTATCTTTTTTAAATAAATTTATACATTACGTAAAAAGTATAATAAATTGTAAAAATCTTTATATATTAATTATAGGAGATATGAATATTTTAAATAAAAAAATTGATATTGGAATAGAAAATAAAATACTAGTAAAAATGATTAAAAATAAAATTTGTCCATTTACATTATTAGAAAAAAAAATTTTTATTAAAATATTAAATTGCGGACTTATAGATATATATAGAAATAAATATTTTAAATGCAAAAAATTTACATGGTTTAGTTTTAAAAATAATAATTTTATTGAAAATAAAGGATTAAGAATAGATTATATGTTTTCAAATAAAATATTATTCGATTTATGTGATTATATAGATATAAAATATGAAATAAAATTTTCAAAAAAAACATCAGATCATATACCAATATTATCAAAATTTTTAATATAATTACTTTTAAATAAATATATAAATAAAAAAAAATAAAAATAAAAAAATTTTTTTAAAAATAAATATTTTCATAAGATCTTAACGTTGTTACTTCAAATCCTTTTTCAGTTATTACTATTGTATGTTCATACTGAGCGGATAAACTATTATCTTTTGTTTTAACAGTCCATCCATCTTTCATAATTTTAGTTTTATAAGATCCAGAATTAATCATAGGTTCTATAGTAATACACATTCCAGGTTCTAATATTATATTATCTTGAGTTAAAGAATCATAATGTAATACTTGTGGATATTCATGTAATTTTTTACCTATTCCATGTCCGCAATAATCTCTTACAACTGAAAATCCATTATATTCTACAAATTTTTGTATAGTTTTTCCTATTTCTCTTAATTTAATTCCAGGTTTTATAATTTTTATAGCTAAATATAAACTTTTTTTTGCTACATCACAAATTTTTCTTCCAATACTATTAGTTTTTTTTACTATAAACATTTTTGATGTATCACTATAAAAACCATCTTTTTCTAAAGAAATATCTATATTTATAATATCGCCAATTTTAATTATTTTTTTGTAAGAAGGAATTCCATGGCATACTACATTGTTTATAGATGTACATATATTTTTAGGATATCCCATATAATTAAATGTAGCTGATTTAGCATTATTATTTTTTATAAAATTATTACACAATTCATCTATTTTACCAGTACTTATTCCAGGTTTTATATAATATTCTATATCTTCTAAAATTTTAGATGCTATTTTTCCAACTAATCTCATTTTACATAAATCTGTTTTTAAATTTATCATATAAAAAAATAATTATTTTTTTAAAACTATTATTTTTATTATATAATAAAAATAATCTTTAAAATATTAAAATAATAAAATACTGATTTATCATTATGAAAAATAATATATCTATAGAAAATATGTTTAATAATTATGTTCATTATGGACATTCTATTAAAAATTGGAACCCTAAAATGAAAAAATATATATATGGAATTCATAATGGTATACATATTATAAATTTAGACAAAACTTTAGTATTATTTAATATAGCTTTAAAAAAAATAAAAAACATTATAAATAATAATGGAAAAATATTATTTGTTGGAACAAAAAAAGAAGCTAAAGAAAAGATTAAATATTACGCAGAATCTTGTAATCAATTTTTTATAAATAATAGATGGTTAGGGGGAACTTTAACAAATTGGAAAACTATTAAAAAATCTATTAAAAAATACAAATTATTATATAATAACTATAAAAATTTACAATTTAATAAATTTACTAAAAAAGAATCTATAATATATTTAAGAAATTTAAATAAATTAAAAAAAAATTTATATGGTATACAAAATATGAATAAATTACCAGATGCTATTTTTGTAATAGATGCTAATTATGAAAAAATTGCTATTAAAGAATCTATAAAAATGAATATACCTATTTTTTCTATAGTGGATACAGACTCTAATCCTGATTATATTGATTATATTATTCCTGGTAATGATGACTCTATTAAATCTATTGATTTTTATTTATCATCAATTTATAAAATATTAAAATAATTTTATGTATTATAAAAATTTAAAAAAATTAAGAGAATTAACAAATATTAATATAATAGATTGTAAAAAAGCTTTAGATGAATCAAATAATGATATTAATACTGCTATTTTAATATTAAAAAAATATGAAAACAATTTTAATATTAAAAATAATAATTTATATAATAGTAGTTATAAATATGGAATTATAATATCAGAAGTTAATGAAAATAATGATTATGGATTTATAATGAAATTATTAAGTAATAATGATCTTGTATTAAAAAATGATAATGTATTAAATTTTTATAAAAAAGTATCAAACTTTTGTATATCTAATAAAATAAAAGATTTTGATATAATAAGAAATAATTTTAATTTAGAATATAAAAAATTGATATTTAAATTAAAAGAAAACTTAATAATAAAAGATTTTAAATATTTAGAAGGTAATTTAATAAAAAATTATGTTCATATTAATAAAAGAGGTGTTATAGTTAATTTTAAAAGTTTTAATAATATTGATAACAATTTTAATATTCTAAAATTTATATTAATGCAAATTATATTTAGTAATCCAATTTATATATATAAATCAGATATTAAAAAAAATGATATTAATAATATAAGAAATATTATTATTAATAAATATAAAGATAAAAAAATAAATGAAAATAATTTAATAGAAGAAAAAATAAATCATTTTTTAAAAGAAAAAATTTTAGAAGAACAGATATTTATAATGGATAATAATTTAAAAATGAAAGATTTATTTTATAAGTATGAAATTAAAATAGATAAATTTAAAATGTTAAATATATAAAAAAATTTTAAAATAATATGAATAATTTAGAAAAAATAATACAAGAATTAAATAGTATTATATATAAAAAAATTAATGATTTTAAGGATTTTGTTAATAAAATACATATTGATAAAATGTCAACATGTTTAGTAAATAATATAAAAATAGATATTGATAATAATAAAACAAAAAAAAAAATATATGAAATATCTAATATAAATTTATTAAATAATAATTCAATAGAAATTATTCCTAATGATAAAAAAAATCTAAAATATATATATATATCACTAAATAAAAATAATTATTTAGATTTTAATATATCGAAAAATAATAAAAGTATAATATTAACAACAAATTTTATAACTATAGAAAAAAAAAAAAAAATAATAAATTTTATAAATAAAGAATTAGAATTTGCAAAAATAAATATTAGAAATATAAGAAGAGATTTTAATAATAAAATAAAATATTTATTAAAAACAAATAAATTAAGTGAAGATAATAAAAATTTTTTATTAAAAAAAATAGATATAAATATAAATAATTTTATTTATGAATTAGATTTATTCTTTTTAAATAAAAAAAATAAATTTTTAAAAACATAAAAAATTTATAATTATTTAATATTATGATGAATAGAAATTTGTATTTAAATAAATTAAAAAAAATAAAAAATATAATTAACCATGTAGCAATAATAGCTGATGGTAATGGAAGATGGGCAAATATTAATGGTAAATCAAGATATTTTGGTCATAAAGAAGGTCTAAAATCTATTATGAAAATAATTAATATATCAATATATTATCATATAAAAGCATTAACATTATATGTTTTTAGTACAGAAAATTGGAAAAGACCAGAAACAGAAGTTAATTACTTAATGGATTTATTTAAAAAAACATTAAAAAAACAAATATATAAACTTAATAATAAAAATATTAAATTAAATATAATAGGAGAAAAAATAGAATTTAATAAAGAATTAAGAACATATATATATGAATCAGAAAATATTACTAAAAATAATACTGGTTTAATATTAAATATAGCAGCAAATTATGGAGGTAAATGGGATATAATTCAATGTATAAAAAAAATTTTTTATAAAATAAAAAATAAAAAAATATCTATAGAAGATATAAATGAATCTATAATAAATAAAAATATATCTACTTACAACTCTCCTCCTATAGATTTATTAATAAGAACAGGCGGTGAATTAAGAATAAGTAATTTTTTATTATGGCAAATAGCTTATTCTGAATTATATTTTACTAAAACTTTATGGCCTGATTTTGATAAATTTAATTTTGAAGAAGCTTTAATTTCTTTTTATAAAAGAACAAGAAAGTTTGGTAATTTAATTAATAAAGGATAAAAATAATGATTAAAAAAATTATTAAAAACATTATTTTTTTTATAATACTAATTAATATTTTTTTTAATAATATATTATATGCTGATGATAATAATAAATTTTTAATAAAAAAAATTAATATTATTGGTGTAAATAATTTTTCTAAAGATATTATAGAAAATAAAATAAAAAATTATAAAAATAAAAATATAAGTAAAAGTGATATTAAAAATATAATCAAATATTTATATGATACTAAATTGTTTAATAATATTAAAATTGATATTAAAAATAACGATTTAATAATATATATAAATGAAAATAAATTAATAAATAATATTAAATTTTTTAATAATAAATTATTAAATAATACTGAATTAATAAATATATTAAAAAAATTTAATCTAAATAATAATGAAATATTTAATGAAAAAAATTTATTTGATTTTAAAAAAGAAATAAAAAAAATTTATATTAATAATGGTAAATTTTTTTTTAATATAGAAGATATTATAGAAAATATAAATAATAATAAAATAAATATTACATTATTTTTTAATGAAGGAGAATTTACTAAAATAAATAATGTAAATATTGAAGGAAATAGATTATTAAATAAAAAAAGTATACTAAATATATTAGATATAAATTATGGATTATTTAAAACAGTATATAATAAAAATAAATTACTCAATAATTTATTAAAATTAAATTTAATATATAAAAAAAAAGGCTATTTAAATTTTTCAATTAATAAATTAAATACAAAATTTATTGAAAAAAATAATTCTATTGATATAGATTTAGTTATCAATGAAGGGAAAATATTTTTAATAAATAAATTTATTGTAAATGGGAATTATAATGAATTACATAAATTAGATATAAATTCTCTTTGTAATTTTAAAAAAAATGAAATTTATAATTATAAAAAAATATATAATGTAAAAAATAAAATAAAAAATTTTTTATTAAAAAAAGGTTACAAAAACCCAAAAATAAATATATTAATTAGTAATTTAAATAAAAATAAATGTACATTAGATATAAATGTTGAAATAGATATTCAAGATAAATTAAATATTAGAAATATAAAAATATATGGAAATAAAAAAACTTTAGATAAAGTTTTAAAAAATAAAATGAAACAAAAAGAAAAAACAGAATTTAATATATTTCAAACAAAAAGTGATATTTTAGAATTAAATAAATTTAAATATTTTAATAAAATAAATATATATACAAAAAAAATATATAAAATAGATAATTTAATAGATTTAATTTATTTTGTAAAAGAGCCTTATGTTAATAATTTTAGTGTAGGAGCAAATCTAAATAGTAAAACTTTAAATTTTGAATGTAATTACAATAATATAAATTGGCTTGGATCTGGAAATTCTTTATTATTAAAAGCTATATACAACGATCCAAAATATTTTTTATCATGTGATATAAAAAATCCCTATAATTTATTAAAAAATAATAAACAATATGAATGTAAAATATTTGATAATTTAAATACTGTAAATAATAATTCAGATGTATTAAGAATAAAAGATTCTGGTTTATCTAGTTCTATAAATAATAATATCAATGATAAAATTAATACTGAAAATAGATTATGTTTTTCAACAAGAACTATAAATTTTAATGAATTTGAAGAAAATATTAATGAAATAATTAAAAAAAATATTTTTAATGATAATATTCCAAAAAATATAATTGATTTAAATAAAAGTGATAAATACATTAAATTTAATAAAATTGATTTATTTACAAAAATGAAATATATTTATAACGTAAATAAATATAAAGAAAAATATTTAAATATAAGCTTTTCAACTGATAATAATCTTTTACCTTTTGGAATAAATTTGTATAGATTATTGTTTGAATATTTAAATAATAATAAAATAAATGATTATATAAGTCTAAAAAATGAAATAATATTTTTTATTATGCCAGATATTAATAATAAAATACCATTTTATGAATATGGATTGATTAAAAATTATATAGATAATATAAGAGGATTTAAGTCAAATTGTATAGAAGAAATTGACTATAGTAATATAGATGAAAATTGTGAAAATTTAAATATTTTAAAAAATAATTCTAAAATAAATATTATAAATGAAATATATTTACCTATAGAATTAATATTTAATAATATAAAAGATTTTTTAAAAATATCATTATTTATTGATTCAAGTAATAATTTATATCTAGGAAATAACATTTTTAAAAATATATTATCGTTTCATGATCATATGTCATTTGGTATAAATGCAAAAATTAATTTAAAAATAGGAAATATAAATACATCGTATTCTATTCCTATAAAATATTGTGATTCAAATAATATAATTAATTTTCAATTTAAATTTAATAGAAAATAATTTTTTATTATGAATAAATTTATTCATTTAAAAGTACATAGTGAATATTCAATAATTGATAGTATTATTAAAATAGAAAATCTTATTAAAAAAATTAAATTATTTAATATGAAATCTGTAGCAATAAATGATTTTTATAATTTTTTTGGTTTAATAAAATTTTATGAAGAATCTTGTAAAAATGAAATAAAACCGATTATAGGTATAGATATATTAATAAATAATGATTTTGATAATAATAATAATAATAATTATTGTTATTTAACATTAATAGCTTGTAATTTATTAGGATATAAAAATATTATATCAATAATATCAGAATCATACATAAAATCTAAAAAAAAATATAATAAATATCCAATAGTAAATAATGATATATTATTTAAATATAAAGATGAAATCATTGTATTATCTGGAGGAATAAATGGATATATAGGAAAATCAATAATTAATAATAATAATAATAATAATTTAAAAAAATATATAAATTTATATTTAAAAACTTTTAAAGATAAATTTTATTTAGAAATATCTAGAATAGGTCTTAAAAATGAAGAACTTTATATAAATGAATCAAAAATAATATCAAAAAAATATAATATATCCATTGTTGCAACAAATAATGTAATTTTTATAAATAAGAATGAATTTGATATACATAATATTAAAATACTTATAAATAAAAATATACATGGAATTAAAAATAATTATACAGTGAACCAATATTTAAAATCCGAAGAAGAAATGAATAATTTATTTCTAGACATTCCAGAAGCTATAATAAATACATTTGAAATATATAAAAGATGTAATGTTATATTAAATTTTGATAAATATTATTTACCAAAATTTTATAAAAAATTTAAATCTACAGAAAAAATCTTATATAGATATAGTAAATACAAATTATATAAAAAAATAAATGAAAAAGATAATAACATAGATTATAAAAAACATAAAATTTATTATGATAGATTATATAAAGAAATAAAAATAATAAATAAAATGGGATTTTCTGGATATTTTCTCATTGTAATGGAGTTTATAAAATGGTCAAAAAATAATGATATTCCTGTTGGACCTGGAAGAGGGTCTGGAACTGGATCATTAGTTTCATATGTATTAAATATAACAGAATTAGATCCTATAAAATTTAATTTAATTTTTGAAAGATTTTTAAATCCAAATAGATTATCAATGCCAGATTTTGATATAGATTTTTGTGTAAAAAAAAGAGATTTTGTTATAAATCATATAATAAATAAATATAGTATTAATAATGTTGCTAGAATAATTACATTTAATAGTATGACAGCAAAATCATCAATAAAAGATGTAGGTAGAGTATTAAATTATCCATATGGTTTTATAAATAAAATAACAAATATAATACCTAATATACCAGGAATGACAATATCAAAATGTTTTAAAATAAATGAATTTATGAATCTATATAATGAAAATGATGAAATTAAATATTTAATTGACGTTTCTATTAAACTAGAAGGAATAATAAAAGGAATAGGAAAACATGCTGGAGGTATAGTGATAACTCCTTGTAAAATAACTAATTTAATTCCAGTCTACTATGATAATATATATAATTGTTATATAACTCAATTTGATAAAAATGATATTGAAAAATCAGGATTAGTTAAATTTGATTTTTTAGGATTAAAAACTTTATCTTTAATAGATGAAACTATAAAATTAATTAATATTAGATATAATAAAAATATAAACATAAATAAAATATCATTATCAGATAAAAATAGTTTTAATTTGTTAAAATTAGGATTAACAAATGCTATATTTCAATTAGAATCTAAAGGAATAAAAAATATAATTAAAAAAATAAATCCTAATAAATTTGAAGAAATAATTGATATAATAGCTTTATTTAGACCAGGTCCTATAAAGTCTAAAATGGTTGATAATTATATAAATAGAAAAAATAAAAAAGAAAAAATATACTACCCTAGTATGGATATTAAAAGTAATATTCTTAAAAAAATATTATATAGTACATATGGAATAATATTATATCAGGAACAAATAATAGAAATAGCACAAAAATTCTCAAATTACTCAATAATAGAAGCTGATTTATTTAGAATAGCTATAAGTAAAAAAAATACAAAAGAAATGAGAAAACAAAAAGAAAAATTTATTAATGGAATAATATTGAAAAATAATAATATGAATTATAATACATCAGAAAAAATTTTTAATATTATTGAAAAATTTTCAGGATATGGTTTTAATAAATCACATTCAACAGCATATGCTATGATTGCATATCAAACATTATGGTTAAAATCTAATTATAAAAAAGAATTTATGCTATCTATAATGAATCTAGAAATAAATAATAATAGTAAAATAATAAATTTAATTAAAGAATGTAATAATTTGAATATAAAAATAAATAAAATTAATATTAATTCAAGTAAATATGAATTTTATATAAATAAAAATAATGAAATTGAATATGGATTAGGATTTATAAAAGGAATATCTGAAAATATAATAAAAAAAATAATAGATAATAGAATAAAATATGGAATTTATAAAAATATGTTAGATTTTTCTACAAGAGTAAATTTAAGTAAAATTGGAAAAAAAAATCTAGAAATATTAATTAATAATAATATTATTAATTTTGAAAAAATAAAAAACATTAATGATTTTATAAATAAATATTTTAATATATCAAAACAATATTTTAATAATATAAATAATAAACAAATAAATTTATTTAAAAATTTAATATAAATAATTTAAAAAAAATAATTAAAATATTGAATTTATAAATAAATAATATATAATATATACTATAAATAATTAAAAAATAATTTTAATTATATAATATAATAAATTTTTTAAATAATTTTTTTTATTTAATTTATTTACATTTAGAAAATATATTTAATTTTAAATCAAATGAGAATAAAAGGTCAAGTAAAATGGTTTAATGAATCAAAAGGTTTTGGTTTTATTACTCCTAGTGATGGAACTAAAGATGTTTTTGTTCATTTTTCTTCAATACAAGGTAGTGGTTTTAAAACATTATCTGAAGGTCAAGATGTTGAATTTGAAATACAAGAAAGTCAAAAAGGTCCTTCTGCTATAAATGTTACAACTTTATAATATTTTTTATTTTAAAAAAATTTACAAAATTATTTTTCATTTGTAAATTTTTTTAAATAAAAATATTTTTTTTTAAAAATTATTTATATTTTTTATACTATTTTTACCTATTTCTATTAAAGATTTAGTTATTGTTTTTATACTTTTATTATTTTTATTCATAAAAAAATCTATTAACATTGGTAAATTAATTCCCGATATTATAGAAAATTTATATTTTTTTTCTTTAAGAATGTTATAAGATATATTAAATAAACTTCCACCAAAAATATCCGTTACACATATAATTCCATTTTTAATATTTAATTCTTCTATTTTCTTTACAAAAATATTATTAATATATTTATTTGAATCATTATCTGAGTCTAAATATATACAAGAAAAATTATTTTGTTTTCCTAATATAATTTCTAACGATTTCATAAGATAGATAGATAATCTACCATGAGTACATAATAAAATTGCTATTTTCATAAATAAAATAATAAAAATTATAAAAATAAAATGAATAAAAATATATTATATATATACACAAGTAAATTAAAATGTAATATATTATTATTATATAATAATAATATTATTAAAAGTAAAAAATATTCATATAAAAATCATTTAAATGTAATTTTAAAAGAATTAAATAATATTATTAAAAATAACAATATAAATATTAATAATATAAATTTAATTTCTTCTATAAATGATCCAATTAATATATCTAGTATAAAATTTGGATTAAGTATATCACAAGGATTATCAATAGGATTAAATATACCATTAATAAAATTATCTTTATATGAAATTATATTATATAAAATAAAAAAAAAAAATATAAAAAATAATAATAATAATAATATATTAATAATTATAAATATAACAAATAATACTTTTTTATTAGTAATATGTAAATTGAAACTTAACAAATATAAAATAAAAAAATATATATATAACTTAAAAGAAATAATAAATTATATAATATATAATCAAAATATAAATTGGATAATAAATACTAATAATTTTAAAAACAAAATTAAAAATTTTATATATAATAAAAAAATAAAATTTATTAATTATGGATATACAAATAATGAAATTATATTTGATATAATTAATGAAAAAATTAATATTCTTTAAAGTAAAATTCTATAAAATTATTTTTTAAATTTAAATTTTTAATAAAAAAATTTTTTAAAAATTTTTTATGATTAATATTTATATAATTTATATTTTTACCATATATTATTATTTTAAAAGGTTTTTTATTTGATAAAATGTATGCATATTTTAATTTAGGTTTAATTTCTTTTTTACTATATATATTAAATAATAAATTAGATTTTTGTAATAATGTGTTTATAGTTTTAGTTTTTATTTTTATTTTATATTTAATAAATAATTTGTATATATATTTTACTATAAAATCTACGTTATTATGTAATGCAGATATATAAAATATTCTTATATTATTAATAATATAATATAATTTATTACTTATTTCTTTTTTATAATTTAATATACAAAACTTATCTAAACAATCTATTTTATTAAAAATTAATATTAATTTATCTAATTTGTATATTTTTTGAATAAAAAAAATATCTTTGTTAGATAAAATATTATTCATATCAATAATATATATTATAAAATCATACTTTTTATGAATATTTAAAATATAATTATTATATTTTTTTTTATGCTCAATATCATCTACTCCAAAAGTATCAGTAAAAATAAACTTATAATTTTTATATATTAAATAAGTATCTATATTATTTAAGGTTGTTCCTTTACAATTCGATACCACCAATCTATCATTTTTTAAAATTTTATTAATAAAAGTAGATTTTCCTGAATTAAATTTTCCTAGTATTAGCATATTTATATCATTTATTATATTAATACTTTTATTAAAAGTTTTTTTTTTTACATCTAAATTAATAATATATTTAAAAATATTTTTCATACCAATATTTTTTTTTACAGATACATAATATGTATATAAAATATTTAAAGAATTAAAATTATAATTTTCTTTATATTTTTTTAAATCTATTTTATTAATTATTAATATAATTTCTTTATTAAATTTTTTTATATAATTGAAAATTTCAAAATCTATTTTATTAAAGTTAAAAAATTCAACTATAAAAAAAATTATGTTTGATTCTAATATCGCCATTTTAGTTTGTTTATATATATTTTCATTAAATTCTCTAGGATTATCAATTAAAGATCCAGTATCTATAATTATTATATTTTCTTTATATATAAAATTTTTGTATTCTCTATCTCTAGTAGTTCCTTTAATATTTGATATTATAGATTTAGAAGATGTTAATCTATTAAATAAAAAAGTTTTTCCAACCTTAGATTTTCCAATTAAAGAAATTTTTATTTTCATAATAATATAAAATATTTTCTATTTTATTTTTTAGTTATACTTAAAAAAAAAATTTAATTTATCAATTATTTTTTTTAAATTATTAAAACTTATTTTTTCTATCATTACATTTTTATTAAATAAAAATATTTCATTAATATTATTTTTTTTATTAATTATCAAAGAAATATAAATATTATTTTTTTTAATAATTTTAATTTTATTTTTTATATTAGAAAAGGAATAATCAACTAATATTTTTAATTTTGGATATAAAAATCTTATCTTTTCTGATATATATATAGTAAATTTAAGAGATTTAAATTTAATTAATGATATATATATATTATATTTATTTTTTAAATATAAATTATTTTTTTTTTTATATTTATTATCTAATATTAATAATAATCTATTCCATCCTATTGCTAATCCAACAGATGAAATATTATATTTATTATTTAATTTATTACATAAATTATCATATCTTCCTCCTGAACATATAGATAAACCATTTAAATAATTTGATTTGTATTCAAATATAATTTTTGAATAATAATTTATTCCTCTAAATAAAAAAGGATTATAATAAAAATTTATTTTATTTAAATAAAGTAATTTTCTAAAATATTTAAAATAAATATAATCCTTTATAGTAAAGTATTTAGTTATTTTAGGACAATTTTTTAAAATAAAATTTTTTATATTATTACAACCTATATTATATTTAGACTCTAAAATGTTAAATGGGTTATTATTTATATTATTTATATTTAAATTACCAAATATTTCTTTGTTTTTGATTAAAAAATTTATAATATCATTTTTATATAAATTAATATAATTAATTCCTATATAATTAATTTCTAATATTATTTCATTAATTATTTTTATTTTTTTTAAAAATTTATTTATTATTAAAATTAATTCTATATCAATACCTATAGAATCATAACCAAAACATTCAATTCCAAATTGATAAAATTCTCTATATCTACCTAATTGAGTATTTTCATATCTAAACATTGGTCCAAAATACCACCATTTATTTTTTTGACCTCTAAAAAAACCATTTTCCAATCCAAATCTTATACAACAAGATGTTCCTTCTGGTCTTAATACAAAATTTTTATTTTTAATATAAAACATTTGATTTATTAAATTATTATTTAATCCTATAGAATTTTTAAATAAATAATCATATTCTAATAACGGAAATATTATTTCATTATAACCATAAGAAATAACTATTTTTTTTATTTCATTTAAAATGATATTCCATCTAAATAAATAAATATAATCATAATCTTTAAATCCTTTAATCTTTTTAATATTTTTCATTATTTTTTAAAAAAAATTATTTTTTAAATTATTTATTTTAAATTTTATTTATAAAATTAATATATTTAAATAGTAAATAAATCAAATTATTATTATTAATTACAATTATTTTATTTAATAAATATTTTATGAAATTAGACAATTTAAATAAATTTAATATAATTAAATTAAATTTAGAATCATTATCTTTTTTTTTTATTATTTTTTCAATATATAATAAAATATTTAAAAATTTTTTTTCTAATTTAGATAAATTATTATAATAAAATTTATAGTTATTAATTTTAATTTTATTTTTATTTTTTTTTAATAAATTTATAATTCTTTTAAATATAATAGATATAAATTTAAATTCATTATTATATTTTTTTATTATATTAAGTATTAAATTTATATTAAAAATTTTAATATTTTTTGTTATTAAAAAATTAACTAAATGTTTATTTTTATTTATTTTTAAAAAAAATAATTTAAATCTAATAAAAATTATTTTTTTAATAAAAAATAAATATTTATTAAAATTTACATTATAATATAAATCTTTATTGTATTTTCTTGTATATAAAATTAATTTTCTTACAGTATAGTTAATATCAAAATAAAAATCATTTTTCAATAAAATATTAATTATAAAATTTATATCTTTTTTTATAAAAAATGGATCATTATCTAAATTATTTTTATTTTTTAAAAAATAAAAATATAAATTACAAACAATATTATCAATTTTATCAACTAATAATATTAAAAATGATAAATAATTTAATTTATTATTTTTTATATAATTAATATTACATTGTTCTTTTATTAATATAATAATATCTTTATTTATATTTTTATTTAAATTTAAAAAATATGAATTTATATAACCTTTCATACAAAAAAATTCTTTTACTAAATTAGAATTTATATCATTCTTATATAAAAAACATGATAAATTAATTTTTTTATAATCTATATTTAGATTTGATTTTTTACTTAATAAAAAAGATATATTTGTAATTCTTAATATTTTATGATACATACTTCCAAATTCTTTTCTAAAAATTATTTTTTTAAATTTATCAAAATTATTTAATAATAAATATCTTTTATCTAAATTAAATAATATTTTTATTTTTTTAAAATAATTTATTATTATATTTTTATAATGATATTTAATATTTTTATTTATTTTTATATTCGATACACATACTATATAAGGTAACAATTTATTATTTAAATTACTCATTATTAATAAATAATTATAATATTTATATAAAATATTTATCATAATATTTTTATCTATAAATAAATTATTATATATTTTAATATAAAAAATATTTGGATTTTCATATAAATAAGATATTTTTTTTAATAAAGCATTATTTATTATAATATTTCCATTTAATTTTTTTTCTATTGCTTCTATATATTTTTTAATTTTAAATTTTCTATCATTAAAATTTATAATAATATTGTTCTTTCTTAAAAATAAATAATAATTTTTTATATTATTTATAATAATTTTATTTTCTTTATCAAAAAAATTTTTATAAGTAAAATTATTAGATTCTAAATTAAAAATTTTTATTTTTAATATTTTATTATTAAATAATAATAAAATATTCCTTATTGGTCTAATAAAAAAAATATTACTATTATTCCATTTCATTATATTAAATTTTTTTAAAATATAATTAATAGAATCTAATATATTTTCTTTTACAATTTTATATATTTTTATATTTTTAGTTAAATTAACATTTTTTTTTATTAAAAAATTTTTAATTATAAACCCTAATCTCTTATTTGTAGATATATATTCTATATTATCGTTTATATAAAAATTATTTTTTATTTTATTTGTAAAATAATCAAAAAAAATATTAGATAAAGATATTACAAAATTATTTGGAATGTTTTCTATATATATCTCTAATAATAAATTGTTTTTATTTTTTATCATATTTATTTATGGATTTATAATATATATTTGCTATTTTTTTTGATAAATTTTGTATATAAATTATATTAGATTTTTTTTCAAAAATAGAAAAAAAATATTTAGCATCTATCATATTAAATATATGAATTAATTTTAAAATATATTCATATGTCGGCAATATCAATTTTTTTTTTAATAAAAATAATGCATTTATATTTTTTTTATATTCATTAAATATATTAAATAAAAATTTTTTATTAAATAATTTTAAATTATATATAGAAAATTCTTTCTCATAACTATCAAAAATATTACCATATTTTAAATTATTATTTTTACTCCATAATATATCAGATATATTATTTTTCTTTTGTATTATTAAAGATAACCTTTCTAATCCATAAGTTATTTCTATCATTATTGGATTACAATTAATACCTCCTATTTGTTGAAAATATGTAAACTGACTAACTTCTAAACCATTTATATGTATTTCCCATCCTATTCCCCAAGCAGATAATGTTGGATTTTCCCAATTGTCTTCTAAAAAATCTATATTATTTAGTTTTAAATTTATTCCTATATATTTTAATGATTCTATATATAGGTATTGTATATTTTCTGGAACAGGTTTTATTATTACTTGTAATTGAAAATAATAAAAACGTTTATAAAAATTTTTATAAGGTTTAGAATCATTTGGTCTTCTACATGGTTGAACATAAACAAAATTAGTTTTTTCTTTATTTATCCCTCTAAAAAATGTAATAGGATGTAAAGTTCCAGCACCAATTTCTAAATCATAAGGTTGTATAACAATACATTTTTTTTTAGACCAATATTTTTTTAACAAAAAAATAATATTTTCAAAAGTTTTCATATTTTTTTAAAAAATAAATATATATATAAAATTTATATATTTTAATTAATTATTTTAAATATATTATTTAAAAAATAATAAAAATAAATTTTTATAGGATCTACAGCTATATTATTAATCCAAAATTCAAAATGTAAATGAGGACCAGTTGATTTGCCGCTATTGCCAGATAATCCTATTAATTCATTTTTTTTTACAAGTTTGTTTTTATATACAAAAATTTTATCTAAATGCATATATTTTGTAGTATATTTATCATTATGCTTAATAATAACATAATTACCAGCATATTTATTGTATGATACTTCAATTATTATACCAAAATCTACAGAAAATATTGGAGTATTTAATGGAACAGCTATATCTATACCTTTATGAGGAGACAATTTATTAGTTATTGGATTTAATCTTTGTAAATTAAATTTTGATGATATTTTAAATTTATCTTTTACAGGAAATCCAATAAATTTATTTTTTAATTTTAAAATGATTAAATTGAATTTATTATTTTTTTTAATTACAATATAACTTTTATTTTTAATATTAAATTTTATTAACAAAAAGCTTCTATATTTATATAAATAATTATTATATTTTTCTGTTTCCAATAATAAAAAACATTTTTTTTTTAATATACTATTCAAATTTACACATTTTTTAATAATATTTATAATATAATAAATATCATTATTTTTTATTCCTAATTTTAATAAAAAATTTATAAAATTTTCATCTACAATAAAATTAATTAATAAATAATTATTATCATTTATAACTTTATTTAAAAAAAATATTTTAAAATTATTTTTTATAAAATCATAAGAGCATTTTTTATATATATTATTATAATTTACTTTTTTAATATTATTTTGTTGTTTATTATTTATATAACTATTATTACAAATTAATTTTAACTTAAAAAAAAAATTTATTAATTTAAATATAAATATATAATATAAATTATATTTAATAAGATATATACTTTTATATAAATAAAGTTTATTATTCGTAATAAAAAATTTTTTATTTCTTAATGTTATGTATAAAACATTATTAATAATTGTTTTATTTTTATTAAAAAAAAATTTATTTTTTATAAAAATAAATAAAAAAATAAAATTAAATATTTTTAACATAATTAAATTTAAACTTTTATTTATTAAAATTAAAATTTTTAATATGTGTTATACCAATAGAAATTGAATCTGCTTCATCAGAACTTGGAACATTATACAAATTAAATATATTTTTTACAAAAAATCTAGTATAAAATTTATTAGAGTATATATTATTTAAAGAATATTTTTTGATCTGTTTTGAATTATATTCAAATATAGGAATATTAAAATTTATTAAAGCTAACATTATAACTGTTCTTGCTTGACATAACTTTAAAGATGAATTTATATTTTTACCAACAAAAATTTTTTCTATAGCAGATTGTTTTGGATTAAAATATTTTAAAATATCCATTATTTTAAAATATATAAATTTTAATTTATATATAAAGATATTATCATTTACTTTTATAGAATTACTAGTTAGATATGTTATATTATTTTTATCAAAATATAATATACAATATCCTATATTATTAGATCCAGGATCTATACTTATTAATATCATAAAATTATTTATTTTTAAAAAATATATATGTAACTTCTACTATTCAGTAATAAAATCATAAAATGAACTAGATTTTGGAAATGCTATAACATCTTTTATATTATCTATATTTTTCATTACCATAATTAGTCTGTCTAATCCAAAGGCTATACCTGAATGAGGAGGAGTTCCATATTTTAATGAATTTAAAAAAAAACCAAAATTTTTATTTTGATCTTTTTTTGATATATTTAATATATTAAATACCTTTCTTTGTAAAATTTGATTATTTATTCTAACAGATCCACTTGCTATTTCAACTCCATTTATAATCAAGTCATAAGAATTAGAAATAATTTTGTCTGGATCTTTAATTATGTCTATATTTTTATTAAAAAATTTAGGTGAAGTAAAAGGATGATGCACGCATTCATAATTATTATTTTTTTTAACAAACATAGGAAAATATTTTATCCATAATAAAGAATATACTTTTTTATTAATTAAATTCAATTTTATAGATAAATTTTTTATAAATTTACCAATATTAAATATACAATCATAACTTGATATAAATACTATAAAAAAACTATAATTATAATTTTCGATTGAATTTATAAAAATATTTTTAATAATATTTATATTAAAATTATTTATAAAATTTATTTTTATTTTTAAAATTTCTTCATTAAATTTAAATTTATTTACTATATAACATTTTATATCCTTAAAATAATTTAATATATAATTATAATTATTTTTAATATCTATATTATTTTTAATAGGAATTATATATATAAAATCATGATTATTTTCTATATAAAAATTATTTTCTATTAAAATATTAACTAAATTATATATTTTTAATGGATTTCTTAAATCTGGTTTTTCAGATCCATACATTTCTATAGATTTATTATAATTTATTTCTAATATATTATTTTTCACATCTATATTTAATATTTTTTTAAATAAAAAACATATTAATTTATTTGATAAATTAATAATATAATCTTCATTTACAAAAGATGATTCTATATCTAATTGTGTAAATTCAGGTTGTCTATCTTTTCTTAAATCCTCATTTCTAAAACATTTTGCTAATTGATAATATTTATTAACCCCAGATATCATTAACATTTGTTTAAATATTTGAGGAGATTGAGATAAAGCCATATATTTATTCTTTAAATAATTTCTTATTAAAAAATTATTTGCACCTTCTAAAGTTGGTTTAGATAATATAGGAGTTTCTATATATATATATTTGTTTTTATTCATAAAATAATTAATATACCAAATAATTTTAGATTTAATTTTTAAATTATTTAATATATTAGATCTTCTTAAATATAGATACCTAAATTTTAACTTATTTTTTTCAGATATATTTTTATTATTAATATCTATAGGAAGTTTATCAGATTTTGATATTAAAAAAAATTTTTTTACATTAATTTCAATAATATGTTTACTATTTAAAAAAACTAATCCAATTATTTTAATACAAGATTCTATATTTAAATTATATATAATATTTAAAATATATAATTTAAAATTTTCTTTTAAAATATTTAATTTAATTGTTCCACTATTATCCCTTAATATAATAACAATAAAATTTTTAAAAATTATTTTATTTTGTATCCATCCATATAAAATTATTTTTTTATTTAAGTAAATATTTTTTATATCTTTGCAAAATAATTTACGCATATTTTTTAATAATTTTTAAAAAAAAAAAAATTTATATTGTATTAATTTTAATATATATAATAAAAAAAATAAATTAAATTTTATATATAATAATATATTATAACAAATTATTTTATATATATAATTTTATTATTGTATATATATTTTTTTATATTATTTTTTTATATTTCATAAAACTAATCATTTTTTTTGCAAATAATTTTTCTGCATCCTTTATATTTAATCCAAATGCTATTTTTGATAATTTAATATTATTTATTATTAAATCACACTTAACATAAAATATTTTTTTATTATATTTTTTATTTAATAAAATTTTATCTACTGAATAAACAGGACAAGATGACAATTTATTACAAATTTCTTGCAAATTAGATTTAAAATTTTTAACTATTTTTAATGATATATTTGATATTAATTTTAAATATTTAATATAGATATTAATTATAAATTCTTCAACTTTTATTAAATTATAATTACTATCTAAATAAATTGCAGCTATAATAGACTCAAATGTATTTTCTATTATTGAATTAGAGATATTATTAAGATTTTTATATCTTATAAAATTATTTAATTTTATTTTTTTAGAAATTTTTAATATTAATTTAGAATTTATTAAAAAAGATCTTATTTTACTCATATCTCCTTCACTAAAATTAATATATTTATCATATAAATATTTAGAAAATATAAAATTTAATATAGAATCTCCTAAAAATTCTAATCTTTCATTATTTAAGTTAGTATAACTTTTATGTGATATTGCTTGTAATAATAAATTTTTATTTTTAAATATATATTTAAGTTTATTTTCTATTTTTAAAAAATTCATATATATATTAATGCATTTTTATTTTATTAAAAAAAAATTTAAAATTAATTTATTTATAAAATTTATATTAAAAATTTTATAAACAACTTTTCCTATCAAAAGATTTTTATGTAATAAACCCCAATATCTACTATCATAACTATTATTAATATTATCTCCTAATAAAAAATAATAATTATTAGGTATATTAAAAATAATATAATTTATTTTAAATAAATTAAAAAAATTTAAATTTAAATTGATATAATTATTATTTTTTAAATATAATAAATTATTAATATTTTCTATTTTATCACCTGGAACACCTTTTATTCTTTTTACATAATTTATATTTTTATTAAAAGGATATTTAAAGACTACTATATCATTTTTATTAGGATTTTTTATATTTATAATATAATTAATAATTGGTATTTTTATATTATATATAAATTTATTAACAAGTATTATATCACCAGGTTTTAAAGTAGGATACATAGACATAGATGGAATATAAAATATATCAAATATAAATAATTTTATAAAAATTATAAATAATAAAAAATAATTTTCTTTTATAATAAAAATAATAATCTTTTTAAATAAAAAATATATTTTTTTCTTTATATTTAATATTATAAATAAAAAATTTATCATTAAAATATTATATAATAATTTTTTAAAAAAAAATAATATTTAATTTTGTCTAATAAAAAAATGAAAATAACATGGAACAAAATATTTAAAATTGAAAAAGAAAAAAAATATTTTAAAAAAATTAAAAAATATATATATATATCTAAAAAAAACAAAAAAATAATATATCCAAATAATGAAGATATTTTTAATGCATTTAAATTAACAAAATTTAATAATATTAAAATAGTAATTATTGGACAAGATCCATATTATAAAAAAAATCAAGCTAATGGATTAAGTTTTTCAGTTAATAAAAATATTATGATACCGCCATCTTTAAAAAATATATATACAGAGTTAAAAAGAGATTTAAATAATTTTAAATATCCTAATCATGGATATTTAAAAAAATGGTCTACTCAAGGCATTTTATTATTAAATTTAATACTTACAGTAGAAGAAAAAAAACCATTATCTCATGAATTTATAGGTTGGAAAATATTTACCAAAAGAATAATAAATATTATAAATATATATAAATCAAATATTATATTTTTATTATGGGGAAATTATGTAAAAAATAATATATTAAATATAATAAATAAAAAAAAACATTATATATTACAAACGTCTCATCCATCACCATTATCTTTTAGAAATGGTTTTTACGGATGTAGTCATTTTTCAAAAGTAAATAATATATTAAAATATAATAAAAAAAAGATAATAGATTGGCAAATATAAAAAATTTTTTATTTTTTAGAAACTTTTACCATAGCTGGTCTTATTAATCTATTGTTTAATATATAACCTTTTTGAATAATTTCTGTAACTAAATTATCTTCTAAAGATTCATTTTTAATAGTTAAAATAGCTTGATGGATATTAGGATCAAAAATAACATTTATTTTATCTATTACTATTAATCCAAATTTATTTGTAATTTGTATAAGCATCTTTAAAGTTAATATTATTCCTTCTTTAATTATATTTATATCTATTTTATCATTTTCTAATTCTTTTTCAGTTCTTTCTAAATTATCTATAACTTCTAAAAATTCTGTAAAAAACTTTTCTAATGAAAATTTATATATTTTATCTATTTCTATTTTAGATCTTTTATCAATATTTTCTAATTCTGCATTTAATCTTAATATTTTATCAAAATATTCTTTTTCATTTTCATCTATTTTTTTTTCTAAGTCTAATATAATAGATTTACATTTATCACAACTATTTATATCATTATTTTCATTATTTATAATATCATTATTAATATTATCATTTTTATCATTAATATCTTTTTCAAACATTTTTCAACCTTTAATATTTATTTTTTAAAGTAAAATTTTTAATTATAAAATACCTATAAGTATTATATAATAAATTATATAAAAATAATAAATTAATACATTTAAATCATAATAATATAAATTTAATTATCATAAAAATATTTTTATGAAAAAAAACAACGTAATTATTAAAAATAAAAATATATATAAATATATAATAGATTATGAAATAGATGCTGGAATTGTTTTATTAGGATGGGAAGTAAAATCATTAAGATATAAAAAAGTTGATATAAATAACAGTAATATAATTATAAAAAATAATGAAATTTATTTAATTGATTCTAAATTTAATTTAAATTTATATAAAGAAAAAAAAATTGATTACTCTACTAATAGAATAAAAAAATTACTTTTAAATAAAAAAGAAATATATAAATTATACAGTAAGTTAAAAAATAAAATTATATATATATTTCCTATTTATATATTTTGGAATAATAATTATGCAAAATTAAAAATAGGAATTGGAAAAAAAAATAATAATTATAAAAAAAAAAATAAATTAAATAATAAAAAAAATATTTTAAATTATTTATATTAAATATTAACATTATATATAATTTTTGATATAATTAATTTAATTAGGGACTGATTGGTATAGACAAAATTATTTATATTATTTTGTGCATGTCAAGATTGGAAGTTCTTGTAAAAAATCCAATAAAATGCTTGCAAAACAAGCTAATTTTGAATCTGTAGCTATACATTAGTTTAGTTACTATTCCTTCTATTCTTAAATTACGCTTTATAAATTTAAGATGTGAAGTAATTTAAATATAAAGCAAATATTAAAATATAACTAAGAATATTTAATATTTAAATTAAATCTTAGTCGATTATCTAATTAATTTCTTTTCTTTAATAGATAATTGTAAATAAGAAAAGATAAACATGTAGTACAATTAATATAAAAATTTTGGACGTGGGTTCGATTCCCACCAGTTCCAAAATTAATATGTAGTTTTTATGATAAAAAATAATAATAGTATTGTTTATAAAAAAACAATATTAGTAACAACAGCTTTTCCTTATTCAAATGGTTGTTTACATTTAGGTCATATATTAGAAAATATTCAAGCTGATATATATGTTAGATTTAATAAATTAATAAATAATAATATATATTTTATATCATCTGATGATTCTCATGGTACTCCAATTATGTTAAAATCTATTTATTTAAATATAAATCCAAATATATTAATTAAATTTTTTTATAAAAATCATAAAAAAATTTTTAAAAAGTACTATATTAATTTTGATTATTATGGAAAAACTCATAATAAAGAAAATTATAGATTGTTAATAAAAATATTTAGTATTTTAAAGAAAAAAAAAATGTTGATTAATAAAAAAATAAATCAATTATATGATGAAAAAAAATCTATGTTTTTACCAGATAGAATGATAATTGGAATATGTCCTATATGTAAAAGCCCTAATCAATATGGAGATAATTGTAATTTATGTAATTCAGTATATAATGCAATTGATTTAATTAATCCAATATCTGTAATTTCAAAAAAAAAACCTATTATCAAAACATCTAATCATATACTTTTTAATATTAATGCAATAAAAAATGATATTTTATATACTATTAAAAATGATATAAAACTACAAAAATCAATATTTAAAAAATCAATAGAATGGTTCTATTCAAAATTAAAACCATGGGATATCTCAAGAGATCATCCATATTTTGGATTTAAAATACCAAATTATCATAATAAGTTTTTTTACGTATGGTTAGATGCTACTATAGGATATATAAGCTCTTCTAAAACATTATTTAAATATAAAAATATAAATTATCTTGATTTTTGGGGGAAAAATTCAAAATATAAAATATGTCAATTTATAGGAAAAGATATATCATATTTTCATGTTTTATTTTTACCAGCAATTCTTATTTGTATTAATTTTAAAAAACCTGATAATATATTTATACATGGACATTTAACTATAAAAAATAAAAAAATGTCTAAATCTTTATTTAATTATATAAATGCAAATAATTTTTTAAAATATATAGAATCTGATTACATTAGATATTATTTTGCATCTAAATTATCTAATAAAGTAATAGATATTAATTTTGATATATATGAATTAACTTATAAAGTAAATAATATTTTAATAAATAAAATATTAAATATAGGTTCAAGATGTTCTAAATTAATAAATATATATTATAATAATAATATTTTTTATAATAAGTTAATATATAAAGATAATTTATATAAAGATTTCATATATATATCAAATTATATTTGGTATATGTATGAAAATTTAGAATATTATAAAATAATAAATATCATAGAAAAATTATCTGACAATATAAATAAATACATTTCAATTAATAAACCATGGAGTATTAAAAATAATAATACAAAAATAGTATTATCTACATCAATTAATTTATTTAAAATAATTATTTTTTATATGAAACCTATAATACCAAAAATTTTTTTAGAAATAGAAAATTTTTTAAATCTTAAAATAAATATAAATAATTTTTACAAAATTATACCAAATAATCATAAAATAAATAATTTTAGTAGTAAGTTTATTAAAATAGATATAAATCATTTAAAAAATAATCTAAATAAAAATCTATTTTAATTAGAAAAAATAAAAAATATATGCAATATATATAAATATAATTTATATTTTTTATTTTCCTATACAAAACTTAGAAAAAATTTTTTCTAATATGTTTTCATTTTTATTATTATTATTTATATAATCTAAAATTAAATTTTTTATATCTTTTATATATTTTGAAAAAATAACAAAATTTGATAAATATGATAAATTTAATATATTAATAATTTTTTTTAATAATTCTATCTGTCTAGAATTTATAAAAAAATTTATATTTTTTATATTTTTTTTTATTAAAAATTTTAAATATTTATTTAACATTTTTATTCCATATTTTTTTTTTGCTGAAATATAAATAATATTAATATTATTTATATTCTTTATACATATTTTTTCATTATATATATCAGACTTATTTTTTATTATCGTATATGGTATATTTTTTATATTATTTATATTAATATTATTATTTTTTAATAAATTATTTATAATATTATCAATATTTATATTTTTTGTATTTAATTCTTTATCTATTACATATAAAATATGATCAGAATTTATTATCTTTTCTATTGTTTTTTCTATTCCCAACAATTCTAACTTATCATTTGTTTCTCTTATACCAGCTGTATCATAAATATTAAATAATATTCCATTTATCCATAAATTATAATCAACTACATCTCTAGTAGTACCTGATATATTTGAAATTATAGATTTATTCTCATTTATTAAAGCATTAAATAATGTAGATTTTCCTACATTAGTGTCTCCAATTATAGATATTTTTATTCCATTAAATATAGATTTACTTATATTAAAATTTTCAATATTTTTATTTATATCTTGTATTAAAGAATTTCTTATATAATTTATTTTTTTTAAAATATAATTTTCATCTATATCATATTCTGAAAAATTAATATAGGTTTCTAATAATATATGTAATTCATCTATTTTTTCTAAAAAAATATTTAATTTTTCTAAAAAGATATTATATAAAGATTTTATAGACATTTTTGCTGATAATATAGATTCAGAATTTATTAAATTTAATATAGCTTCTGATTGATCTAAATTAATCTTATTATTTATATAAGATCTAAAACTGAATTCTCCTGGATAAGACAATCTTATTTTTATTTTTTTTATTATTATATCAATAATATAATTTAACATTATTGGATTTCCATGAGTTTGAAATTCTAATACATCTTCACCAGTAAAAGAATTCGGTTTTTTAAATAAAATCAATATACCGTTATCTAATTTTTCATTATTATATGGATTAATAAATATTGAAAAAGTTGCATATCTTGGTTTAAGTTTTTTATTAAAAAAAATTTTAGATATTAATTCTGATTTAGAACCTGATATTCTAATTATTCCTATGCCTCCTTTTCCTATTGGTGTAGAAATAGCTATTATTGTATCATTAATATTTAAAAAATATTTATTCATTATTAATATTATTTTTTTTTAAATTAAAATTTCTAAGTATTATAATTTGTTGAATTATAGTAATAATATTATTTACTAAATAATATAAAACTAATCCAGATGGAATAAATAAAAATAATATTGTAAATAAAATAGATATAATTATTATATTAATTAAATTAATATTACCAATAATATCTGATATATTTTTTTGTAAAAAAACTATAGTTATACCAACTAATAATGGTAAAATAAAATAAGGATCTTTATGTAATAAATTATTTATCCATAAAAAATTTTTATTATCAAATTCTTTAAAATCTGTAAATATTTTATATAAAGAAAAAAATATAGGAATTTGTAAAAAAATAAATAATATATTTTTAATAATATTAATATTTTTATCTTTATATAAAAATAAAATTTTTTCATTTCTTGAATTTTTATTGTCTTTATAACAATTATTTATATTATTTAATTCTGATTTTAATGAATTTAATTTTATATAAGATATAAATTGATATTTTACTAATGGATAAGTTATTATTTTTATTAAAGTAATTATTATTATAATGGAAAAACCTAAATTTTTAACATAATTATTAATTATTATTAATAATTTTAAGATATAAAATGTTACATATTTATGATATAAATTACTCATATTTATTATCTTTATTTTTTAATTAAAAAATTGTTAATATCTTTAATAATATATTCTTTATTAATTAATAAACTTTTTTTAAAAATAATTAAAACATCAAAATTTTCAAATCTATTTTTATTTTTTCTAAAAAATTCTTTTAATATCCTTTTGAAATAATTTCTTAAAAAAGATTTATTAATTATTTTCTTTTTTATTATAAATCCTATTCTTGGATAATTAAAATTATTTTTTAAATAATTAATTATTATGTAATTTAAAATAATTTTTTTAGAAAAAGTTAATAATTTAATATAATCATTTTTTTTTCTTATTATTAATTTTTTTTTAAGAGTATTCATTTATGATATTTTATTACTTTTGGTATTAAATGTAATCTTCCTTTTTTTCTTCTATTTGATATAATTTTTCTACCAGATTTAGTAGACATTCTTGATCTAAATCCTAATTTTCTAATTCTTTTTATTTTAGATGGTTGAAATGTTCTTTTCATTTATTTTTTATTTAATTAAAACTTATTAAAAATAAATATTATAATAACAT